>JAGHCS010000106.1 GCA_021160355.1 Candidatus Cloacimonadota bacterium | reverse complement strand
TCCTTAACCCGACTCAAGTAGGTGTTGAGTTAACCTTGCGAACGGGTTACATTTGTAATCCTCCGCAACGGTTTCTGGTAGTTCACGATGACAGAGTCTTCGACTCCAAATATTCACATAACATCATCGAACATTTGACATTTCATCACACATAAATATCTTTCTCATTATATGAATCATCTAAAAAACTTGAACAAATTTATACGGCACACGCTACTTCGTTCGGAGGTTTCATGGATTTGAAAAAGTTATTTCTGTTGATAATCATACTTCTGAGTATTAATATTTTAGTACTCAAGATGAATGATATAACTAAGAAAGATTCATCTCAAAATGAGATGATAAAGGTTTCTCAACCTCAAATCAAAAATTACGCGCTGCGCGATACCATTGATTTCGAGGAAAGGCAGCAGAAGAATGATGAAGTAACGATATCCCGCAGGAACGGGATCACTAATGCGATCGAGAAGGTAAAACCTGCGGTCGTGAGCGTGAATGTCATTCGCACCGAAGTGGTGCAGACCAGCCCATTCAATTCATTCTTCTTTGATTTTTACAGGGGATTTCTGCCGCGCACCTATAAAAGAGAAGTGCAGAATCTTGGCTCAGGCGTGATCGTCAGCGAGGACGGCTATGCCATCACAAACAGCCATGTGGTGCAGAATGCATCGGAAATAAAGGTGTTCCTCTCAGACGGCAGAAGCTTTGAAGCAGAGCTCATCGGGAATGACGATGTGAATGACATTGCAGTAATAAAACTCAAAGATATTGAAACAGGTCTGCCCCAGGCATATCTTGGAGATTCCGACGGCATCATCATAGGTGAGTGGACAATTGCACTTGGTAATCCCTTTGGCTACCTGATTAAAGATTCTGAACCAACTGTAACCGTTGGTGTGGTTTCCGCGCTAAACAGGAATTTCCACAGTAACGAAGACCGCATTTACAAAAAAATGATCCAGACAGATGCAGCGATCAACCCGGGCAATAGCGGAGGTCCGCTCGTAAATATCAACGGAGAGATCATCGGTATTAATACATTTATATTTTCAAAAAGCGGGGGGAGTCTCGGCATCGGCTTTGCCATTCCATCCAATCGTGTAAAAAATATCGTGCAGGAGATCATTAAGTACGGAGGTATCCGCCCGATCTGGTTCGGCTTCAAAGTTCAGGATATTACGCCAGCACTTGCAAACAGTCTCGGTCTGGAATCCGCAGACGGCGTGATCATCACCTACATCGATGAGCAGGGACCCGCAGAAGATGCCGGTCTAAAGCGGGGTGATATCATAATGAGTATCGATGCACAGAATATCAAAGATGTGAACGATGCAGAGATTGCTGTATCCGATCTAAGGATTGGCGAGGATATAGAGATCGAGATCATCCGGGACGGCAAAGAGATGACAAAAGAACTCACTCCCCAAGAATATCAGAACAAGAAAAGCACATCTTCCAAATTATAAAATATATGAATGCAAACAAAGAGAACCTCACCCAGGATGTCGGAAAGATTTCCAGCGGCACATTTCTTAGCAGAGTTTCCGGGCTGGTCAGGGATATTTTCCTCACTCATTTTCTCGGTGCAACAGCTATTGCCGACAGCTTTGGCGTGGCATTTGTTATTCCAAATATGCTTCGAGGTTTGTTTGGAGAGGGTTCGCTCGCAGCAGCATTCATTCCAACTTATACTGAGATAAAGGAAACACGCTCAAAAGAGGAAGCGATTGCTTTTGCGTTAAATCTATTGTCGATTTTAGTGCTGATCCTTATCGGATTGGTGATGCTTGGGATTTTACTTGCACCGTATATCATTCGGATTATGGCGCCTGGATTCAGTGTGGAAGTGCAAGAACTGACAATCCATCTTACAAGAATACTTTTTCCGTACCTTTTCTTGATCGGGCTGACATCTGTTATCATTGCCATCCTGAACGCGCATAAAATATTTTTCTTTCCTTCGCTTTCTCCATTGATGTTGAATCTCGGCATAATCCTGCCGATACTTTTTGTTTCTTTTTTCACTCATACTGATATTGTGTACAGGGCATATCTTTTTGCAGGTGGTGTGATCCTTGGGGGAATATTCCAGCTTATTGTGAATGTCCACCTTCTCAAAGGAATCGGCTACACGCTTAGGTTCAAAATGAATTTCAAGCAGAAGGAATTAAAGGGAGTATGGAACAGGATGATACCCGGCATATTGAGTTTGGGTATTCGTGAAGTAAATGTTGTTGTTGACACCCTTCTTGCTTCCCTCCTTATTACCGGAAGCGTTGCTGCGCTGCAATATGGAAACCGGCTTATGCAGCTTCCTCTTGGGGTGTTTGGTGTCGCAATTGGGGCAGCAGTTCTCCCGATGTTTTCACGCCAAACTGCCCACAAAAAGCCAGACGAACTTATTCACTCCATACAGGAAGCATTCCAGATGATCATGATAATTATGATGCCGATCATCGCACTTATACTTGTGGTAGGGAAAGATGCGATCGCACTTGTGTTTTTGCATGGCGCTTTCGACCAAACAGCACTCATCATGACTTATTCTGCGCTTGCATTTTATTCGATCGGTTTGATTTCGCATAGCTCTGTGAAGATATTTGCATCTGCATTTTTCGCTTTGAAAAACACTAAGACTCCTATGATAATTGCCGGAATTGCAGTAATCTGTAATATAATCCTAAACCTCATTTTAATGCGGCTTCTCCAGTTGCGAGGACTCGCATTGGCAACGTCTATTGCTGCGACCCTTCAGGCATCGATCCTCTTTTTTACACTTCAGGTGAAGATCGGACGTATCTCTTTCAGGAAAATCGGCATAACATTTATGAAAGTTGTTGTATTATCAGTGATTATCGGACTGGTGGCATATTTTTTGGATGTCCTATCAAATCACTATTTACCTGCAGAGAGAGTTTTTATTTTTGTTAAATTGCTTTTAATATTTATTGTAAGTGCAACACTCTACTTGTTTGGATTGAAACTGCTCAACGTTACTGATTTGCAAAAAATCAAACAGTCTATTTTCAGAAAAAATAAATGAAACCTGTAGTTCAGGAAAAATTAAAACTGATTCCTCATAATCCGGGTGTGTATTTGATGAAAAGCACTAAGGGCACGATCATTTATGTGGGAAAAGCAAAGAATTTAAAAAAGAGGGTTTCATCCTATTTTAGTAGAAACAACTTTGACCATCCCCGCACCGAAGTGCTTGTGAGCAGAATTGCCAATCTTGATTATATTGTAACCCGCAGTGAGCTCGATGCGCTTATTCTCGAAGACACACTTATAAAAAAACATCGTCCCAAATTCAATGTGTCATTAAAGGACGATAAGCGCTATCCCTACCTGAAAATCACGATGAAAGATGCATTTCCACGAGTAGTCGTGACACGAAGTATAGAGCGGGACGGCGCAAAATATTTTGGTCCCTACACAGAAGCACATTCGGTTCGGAATACGCTCATACTCCTTGAGAAAATATTCAAATTAAGAACATGTAATAAGTATATTCCCAAAGTAATAAAGGGAGAAAAAGATGCTGGTCGCGCATGTTTGAATTTTCAGATAAACAAATGTGACGCTCCATGTATAGGAAACATTTCATTTGAAGAATATCGTGAGCGGATTAAACAGGTAGTTCTGTTCCTAAAAGGAAAAACAGATGATATAATATCTCAACTAAGATCACAAATGGAAAAAGCTGCTTTAAATCAACAGTTTGAAAAGGCATCCCAGTACCGTGACCAGATATTGGAGATCAACCATGTAGCTAAAAAGCAGATCATGAGTAACCAATCTCTCTCAGATGCTGATGTGATCGGGATTGGCAGATGGGAATCGGAATGCTGCAGTGTGATTCTTAAAATTCGTGATGGTAAACTCATTAAGAAAGAACACTATTTTCTTGAAAATACAGAGCAAGAAAAACTGTCTCTCATACTTTTGCGTTTTATTACCCATTATTATAATTACCGAGAAGATATACCTCCAATACTTATGATTCAACGGGAGCCGGAAGATAGTCTGCTTCTTGAGGAATTACTCAAAACGAAAATTCATGTTCCGCAGCGTGGAGATAAGAAAAAGCTTCTGGACATGGCAAAGCACAATGCATTTTTACTTGTTGAAGAAAAAAAATTAGTGCATATCAAGTCATCCCATCGAACAGTCTTTGCAGTAAAAGAACTGAAGGAAAAACTACATCTTGCACATTTGCCGAGAAAGATTGCTGCATTCGATGTGTCCAACCTGTTCGGTAAAGATGCGGTTGCTTCAATGGTATTTTTTGATAATGGCAAACCGAAGAAAAGCCAGTATCGCAGATTCAAGATCAAGATGGTACCCGGTATTGATGATTATAAAATGATGAATGAAGCAGTGTCGCGATATCTTACTCATCTCGAGGATGAGAACGTCGACAAACCGGATATTATTCTTATAGATGGGGGTAAAGGACAGCTTTCTGCTGCTGAGCAGGCTTTGAAAAATTCAAATTATTCAGTATTGCTTTTTTCTCTTGCAAAGCGGTTAGAAGAGATCTTCGAACCCGCCAGGAAAGAACCAATAATAATACCGAAAACTTCATATGCCCTCAAACTGCTGCAGCAAATTCGTGATGAAGCCCATCGATTTGCTATAACGTATCATAAAAATATACGGGACAAAAAGACACATTATTCAGAATTAGATGGGATCGATGGTATCGGGGAAAAGAGGAAAATGCTCCTTCTTTCTTATTTTGGATCTGTTCAGAAGATACGGGACGCAACGATAGAGGAGCTCTCTTTAATACCAGGGATCAGCATCAAAATTGCCAGTAAAATTCTTACATCTCTCCAAAAAGTAACATCGCAAAAATAGTATAAAAAGACTTTTTTATGACCTGTGCGGGTAGGTGAACAATAATATCCAATATTCAATCAGTTTTCTCCACCAGCTGGCGGATTCGACCCGACAAGCATGGAATATCCAATGATGAAGGAAAAAGAAAAAGAGTGTTCTTAACCCTAATACTTGTAAATATTCCTATATATTGTTTCAGAATAAAAAAAGAGAACGAGATCCAATCATGAAGAGAAAATCAAATTGAGTAAAATAGAAAAAAGTTTTATTACTTTTTTTCCCACAGAAAGTTTTGTGATTTTAACGTACGTTACGAAAAGAAACTACGTAATCAGATTTTAAAGAGTTGAGAGAGTAAGTGTGATCGAAAATATTTTTTTTGATAAAATAAATCCAACATTCTATTAGATTATCTGCTTTACTATATGTGTATATTCCAATACTTTGTATGAGCTATGATATGTTGAAAAATACAAAATGCGATAAAGAAAAAATACTTCCGTCTTCTCAGTCAGCTGACGGATACGCCGTGATAAATGGGTATTGGATATTCCGTGTTGGATATTGGATATTCAGATTTTAAGTATATTTACTATGTCAACCCACCAAAAATTCAAAACAATCAAAAAAAGAGGTGATTCAAAAATCACCTCTTAGAAATATTTTTGTCCAATGAGCTTTTAATGCTCAAGTGATCTGCTTTTTATATCATTAAAATTCCTGTCTTCAAATTTTACATTCACCCCGTCGAATTGCCGCTTGATATCCTGTATTTCTACGGCAGGATTAGCACTGTAGATCAGTTTTATATGATTGTACCGGTTACAAATCGTGATGATATTTTGAGAAGGATTCTTTTCCATGATGATATAGATGTGGTGAAGATCATTCCGTTCTTCAAGATAATGTTCGAGTTTTATAATATCATCACCCTGAATATCATGGGCATAAATAAATGAAATTACCTTTTTGTGATTTTTGGGGGATACTTTGCTTCTTGTGAATTTACCTTTCATGACACCTCCGTATTTTTTGTAAAAAATTGCATTCTTAACAGAACTTTCAAATAAATCCTATACTTTTTTTCCTATTGCCTTTTTGATCATATGAACAAGATCATCGATTTCAAAGGGTTTAAAAATTATATCGTGTAAGCCATCCTTTTTGGCTTTAACTAGAACATGATTTGGGTCATATCCGAACCCCGTCATCATAACTATCGGTATCGTATCATCAAAGTTACGAATCTGTGAATAGAGGTCATATCCATCCATATCCGGCATTGCAATATCGCTGAGTACAAGATCGATATGCTGTTCACGAATGGTCTGCAGCGCATCGAAACCATTATCTACAGTGATCACCTTGTAGTTCCTTTTTGGGAGCACATAAGAAAGAAAATCTAAAGTATCATGTTCGTCATCGACAATGAGTATGGTTTTCATAAAGATGTCTTTCCTGTGATCCTGGAATATGCCTGCATGTATTTTTCACGTGTTTTTTCTATGATGTTTTCTGGAAGACGAAGAATTTCATCATCCGCTGCAATATGTTTTTTTTGTTGGATGCCCTTTGAAATAAGATAATCACGCACAAATTGTTTGTCGAAGCTTTTCTGTGATCTGCTGGGCTCATACTCCTTTTTATCCCAGAAGCGAGAAGAATCCGGCGTGAATATTTCATCAATTAGAATAACTTCATTGTTAAAGAGTCCGAACTCAAATTTTGTGTCAGCAAGGATGATATTCTTTTCAATAAGAACATCATGTGCAAATGAGTAAAGCTGAAGACTTACCTCTTTGATCCTTTTTGAGAGGATGGGATCGATTACGTGAGACATTTCTTCAAAACTGATATTTTCGTCATGCCCTTTTTCAGCTTTGGTCGAAGGAGTGAAAAGCGGTTCGGAAAGCTTCTCGGATTCAACAAGCCCTTCGGGCAATTTTATTCCGCAGACTTTTCCTGTCTTTTTGTAATCCTTCCACCCACTGCCTGTAATGTAACCTCGCACTATGCATTCAATAGGGAATTTATCAGCTTTTTTAACCAGCATCGAGCGTTTGTCTATATCGTCAGACACATCCCCGATCTTTATTGGAAAGTCTTTCACGTCTGTGGCAATAATATGATTTGGTATGATAGAAGCTGTGCGGTCAAACCAATATGCAGATATTTGATTAAGAATTTTTCCCTTGTCCGGGATTTCGTTATGCAGGATAAAGTCAAACGCGGAGATCCTATCTGAAGCAACAATGAGAAGCTCGTTTCCAAGATCATACAAATCCCGCACTTTTCCCCGCTTGAGAGGAAACATGTCTCTAAGTTGTGTCATTATCTACGATCATTCCCCTTGCTTTTCTTTATTAACATAAAATGAATGAGTTATTTTCGAAGACTTTTCTAACATTACAGTTACACCACAATAGCGCTCCTGCGAAAGCGTGATCGCTTTTTCTACTTTTGCTTCGTCTATGTTATCTCCGATAATAGTATAGATTATGTGGATTTTTGAGAAAATCTTTGGGTGTTCAGTAGTTAATTCTGCTTCTGCTGAGACACTGAAATCCTTAAATGGAACTCTCATTTTTGTGAGAAGAGATACCACATCCATGCCTGTGCAGCCTATCAAACCCATCAATACAAGTTCTTTTGGTCTTGAACCCTGATCAAAACTCATATCTTTACCAGCGTCTATTATTATTGCATGATTGGAATCTGCAACTGCATTGAATTGTAGCTTATCGATTAATGTCACTTTTGCTTTCATATTACACATGAAGCGTAAAATGAATGGAAAATTTGTCAAATTTAATTTATTTATTTTGTAAAAAAATGTAGATAGTTTGACAGAGAGCGTTGCCAGATCGATAGATTCTTACTATGAAAAAAATAATACTAATGATACTTATTTGGATTATTCCTGTATTATGCGAGTCAGCTATGAATTTTGAAGAGTTTCTGGATAAGCTGAATTCCTTTCCAATACCCGAGAAGTATAAACTCGTTGATAAATTTATCAGTTCATTTCCTTCTTTTCCAATAATTGAAGAAGATACACTTGTGCATTTTGTGATCCGGCAGAAAGCGATATCTGTTTTTCTCACAGGTGATTTTAATAACTGGCAGCTTGACATTGAATGCGAGAATGTACCATATACCGACCTTTGGTACTATACTGCTCAGTTCGAGCCAGATGCACGTTTGGATTACAAATTTGTGATCAATGGTGATACATGGTTATTAGATCCGCTCAATCCCAAAAGAATTCCCGGCGGGTTTGGGAATAATTCCGAACTCATGATGCCGGAATATGTTCCTGCACCAGAAATGGACTGTTATGATGACTTATTTCACGGCACATTGAAGAACACGACTCTATATTGCGAATATTTACAGCAGGATCGGGATGTTATTCTGTATTTGCCATACAAATCTTCCGAATATAAAAAATTGCCCATCATTCTATTTCAAGATGGTAGTGATTATCTCAATTTCGCAATGGCGAAAAATATTTTAGATTACCTGATATTTCATGAGATGATAGAACCGATCATTGGAGTGTTCATCTCACCTGTAAAAAGGAATGAGGAGTATGCAGGTGCTTTAAAGGACGAGTATGGTAACTTCATAGCTGAAACTGTATTTCCATTCCTTTATAATGATTACAATGTTTCTGGCGATCCGGAAGATCACGCAGTTATTGGAGCTTCAAATGGAGGAAATATATCATTGTGGCTTGGATTTCATTATCCGGAGCTTTTCCGAAAAATTGGAGCACAGTCATCCTATGTGGAGGAAACTCTGCAAACGGAATTCGCAACATCTGACAAACTACCCCTTCAAATCTACATTGATATTGGAAAATATGATATTCCAATGCTCGAAGAGCTTGCCGAACAGTTTATTCCTATACTGTCAGATAAAGAATATCCTTTAACTTATAAAGAATTTCCTGAAGGACATAGCTGGGGAAACTGGCGCGGTCACCTGGGTGATATTTTGATTGAATTTTTTAGTAAATAGTTTATCTAAAATAGTTGAGGGAAAAATATCAGGAGGAGCTGAATTATTATATTTGAGCACAGACCTGCTGCAACATCATCTGCAAGTACACCCCATCCATGAGGAAGTTTTTGCAGCTGATTAATAGGAGTTGGCTTAACTATATCAAATATGCGAAAGAGGATGAGTGCGTATATAAAAATCATCAAATTGTGGGGGAGAAACATAACTGCGAAGAAAAAACCGATCACTTCATCAATGGTGATCTTTCTGCTATCATGTCCCATATCCTTCTCTGCACTCTTTATTATGGGAACGAAGATTAGACTGATAATAAGTACTAACACAATCAGAATAAGATTGCCCAGCGCACTGAGTGGCGGGATGAGTAAAAAATATAAAAGAGCAGTAATAATTGAGGTAATGGTTCCTGATAAAATAGGGAAGTATCCTACAAAACCAAATGAAACAAGAAGATTTCTAAAGAATTTCAGCATACTCAATATAGTGCATCCGTCTCTATTCTTTCAATATCAGCGCCGAGGGAAGCAAGTTTGTTTTCAAGATGCTCATAGCCACGGTCAAGATGATACACGCGGGATATTCTTGTTTCTCCTTCTGATGCCAGTGCAGCGGTAACAAGTGCTGCTGCAGCCCTGATGTCCGGAGCCATGACCGGTGCTCCGGAGAGCTTGTTGCCACCATTTATACTGATTCTGCTTCCGGATAATTTTATATCTGCTCCCAAACGTTGGAGTTCGCTTATGTACATAAATCTGTCAGAGAAAATATTCTCATTGATAATGCTTTTCCCTTCAATTGTAGATAGCAGTGCAGCAAAAAGTGGCTGAAGATCAGTCGGGAATGCCGGATAGGGATTGGTTGAGATCTCTATAGGTTTTCTCTTGCCTTTATTGTAAATCGTTATAGAGTGTCCTTCTATTTCTATGGTATATCCAATGTCGCGGAGCTTGTTCAACACGATGCCAGAATGTTCCGGCATGCAATTAGTCACAGTAATTTTACCATTTGTGATTGCACCTGCGACGAGAAGCGTTCCCACTTCTATTCTGTCCGGGATAAGAGAATAATAAACAGGGTGAAGCTCTTTTACGCCTTGCACGGTAATACTTTCTGTGCCGTGTCCCTCGACATGAGCTCCCATTTTATTTAAGAAGTCTCCGAGACTGCTTATCTCAGGTTCACATGCAGCATTTTGTATGACAGTCGTACCTTCAGCGAGAACTGCTGCCATCATCACATTTGCAGTAGCACCAACAGTTTTGTTTTCAAAATATATTTGTGCGCCTTGCAGACCCTTTGTTTTTGCATAGATATATCCGTGTTTTATCTGTATGGTAACATTCAGTTTATGAAGTGCTTCCAGATGATAATCTATAGGTCGTGCACCGAGTGCGCATCCGCCCGGGAAGGAGACCTTCGCCTCACCACAGCGAGCAAGCAACGGTCCAAGCGCATAGATCGAAGCGCGCATTGTTTTCACAAGCTCATAAGGGGCTTCATGATTCTTTTCTTTTTTGGTTATGATCCTCAGCTCATGGTCGGTAAATTCGGCTTCAGTGCTGATCGTTCTGAGCAGTTTGATCATCGTACGAATATCTGAGAGATTGGGAATGTTCTTTATATGATATTCTCCATCAGCAAGGAGTGTTGCTGCCAGAATGGGCAGTCCGGCATTCTTGGAGCCATTCGCAGTAATTGTTCCTGAGAGTGTGCGTCCGCCGCGTACTAAAATTTCATCCATGTATAACCAACTTCTAAAAAATTATTTTTTAAGTATGACAACTCGGTCGAAATCATTGTAGTCTTTTTTCGTGTCAATGATTTTGTAATTACATTGCTCTGCCAGTTTAGATATGCCATCTTTTTGATATGCGCCAATTTCAAAGAAGATTTGACCATTCTCTTTAAGAAATTTATCTGCATTCAGTAAGATTTTATGATAGAATTCCAGCCCATCCTCTTTTGCAAAGAGTGCTTCTTTTGGTTCATGTTCGCTGACTTCTGCGGGCAATTCTTTGAACTCTCTTTCGCTGATATACGGAGGATTGGAAATAATACAGTCAAAAGTAACTGTTACTTTATCAAAGATATCAGACTGTACTAATGAAATATTCTGAATTTTCAAATTATCGATATTTTTTTTTGCGAGTTGTAATGCTCTTTCGGAAATATCTGTTGCAACAATGTGAATTTCCTTTTCAGAATCTTTAAATGAATTGCTGATTGAAATCGGGATATTGCAGGTACCTGTACCAATATCAAGAATTGTCCATGACTTTTGATCGGATTGCTTTATATATGAAATAACTGCATCGACCAGGATTTCTGTTTCGGAACGTGGAATGAGCACCCCTTCATCGACGAAGAGTGGAATTCCGTAAAATTCTGTTGTGCCAAGAAGATATTGAATTGGATAATGTGAAGCCCTGCTTTTGATGAGTTTTTTTATGTGTGATAGGTCTTTCTCTGCAAGTGGTCTGTCATATTTCATATACAAGTCAAGGCGGGAACATTTTAGAACATGCGCAATGAGCAGTTCTGCATTCAGGTGTGGGGAAGGGATATCTTTTTCCGAAAAATAGTCCGATGTCCAGAAGAGTACGTCCTTGACCGTCCAAATTTTATTGTCTTTCGATTTCATAGTATGAGTAAAGATGCAGGTGGTGTATTATTGTCAAATTTATGTGAGAATTGCTGGAAGTAACGCAAAAATGATATTCCATAAGTTTTACTGCGGAGCGGTAATGATAATAAGATTAATGAATTATCTCATCATGACACATTTTCTCACAGCTTCGGTTTTACCATTCACATTCAGTTTATAGAAATACAAACCGGATTTTACCGAATTTCCTGATTTATCTTTGCCATTCCAGGATACTGTATGTTCTCCGCTTAGTGCAGATTCATTAACCAGCGTTTTTACTTTTTGTCCCTTGATATTGTAAATTGAAAGCTCAGCATGACTTTCTTTAGGAATTGAGAATGAAATTGTTGTGGTTGGATTGAAAGGATTGGGATAATTTTGAGTAAGTTCAACAGGAGTGATCATATTTCCTTCGTCGATTCCAGATGGTCCAACAATATCGGAAATGAATCTGGGGAATACTCTAAAATTTCCCCAATCCCAATACTGTATGCCCGTAACTTCGTACTCTTCACCCTGAATAGGAATAAAATCATCAATCAGATAATGATAGATCATTGTTGATCCACTGCCATCATCAAGGGACCATTCTCTCCAGCCCAGACTATCATTATCACAGATCCCGGATACCTTTACCAATACACCTTCATAAGCTTCACCATTTTCACCGGTGTTGCTGATCTCTTCTGTAGTGACCTCTATGGGATCAATAATTGTATTCGCAATGCCAAAGTTCTCAAAGTTTTCGACAAACATCACTGCTGTTACATTGCCATAAACCTCAACAACTGTGCCTGTAAGCCGCACGCTGTCCTGATATGCTGCTGAATAGCTGAAGTATGTGACATAGATCCCTGACCACATACCCAGGGAATCCTGAATATAAAAATTACATTCGAAAAACCCCCAAGGTACGGTCGAAACAGTACCGCTTACAGTAACTCTCTGACCTAAAAGGTCGGATTGACCGGATGGATCTTCCGTGTATTGGATATCTTTGATCTTCACATCGAGAATTTCTCCTGAATTGTCTTGACCTGGTGAGCCAAGATCGCCGTTTCCATAGGGAGAAGTCGCCTCTCTCCAGCTAAAACCGCAACTGTTTTCCATGTTTGCATCAAGCAGTGCCATAGCTGTTCCTTCCAGATTGGGGAAGAAAAGACCATCAGCATATGCAAGACTGTCCATGAGAACACCGTCAGGGGATAGGATCATGATCTCATCTTCAGAATTATCCAGATAGAAATTAGAGTATTGATAATCTACAATTACTCCGCCATTTACGGTTTCATCGTCATTAATGCCAAATACCAGAAATTCTTCAGGTGATAGGATCAGTGATTCCTGGATAATATGCAGATCCGTTCCTGCATCCTGAATGTACCAGTTCTGCAAATCAATGATCTCATCACTGTTATTGTAAATCTCTATCCATTCTCCCAGTTCATCTCCTATAGATAAAGGATTCAGCATGATCTCATTGATCACGACCGGAGAGGGATCGAGACGGGGATAATAGAAAAGGTGAGCCGGTATTTGGGGTCCTTCCTCACTTAGGGTATAGTAACCCATGCTGTCCGGTGCCCAGCAAATAGCTTCACCACAAACTTCTTGAACATAAGGAAGTACAATAGGATCATTATTGAATGCTTCCCAGAAGTTTACATCAGGATCCCGTTCCCAGTAATAGACCTCTTCATAATCTTTTAGAAGTATCTCACGACCGGAAACAGAAATGTCACCACCTACGATCTCCCATAAATCAAGGGTCGCAACATGTTCCATTATGATTACTTCATTTACGGGTTGCGGGTAAGGGGCACGATAGACACGAAGTTCTTCGAACTCCCTTTTGGAAATTATATAAATATCTTTAGTTAATGGATCCAGCAGCAGTGTTTCCGCATCGCGCATACCATCAGGGTATTGACAGATTATTGTATCAAATTCGTAAATTGTCTCCTCAACAGGAGCTTGATTAAAATGAACGACCGGTTCCGGAAAACGATAGATGTATTTGTATTCATGGACAGCATTGTTATCTCCTATCTCCCCGACATAGAGATAATCAACGTTTGGATCAGGACCAGGCCCCAGAGCAATATCTTCCCAGTCCCGATTCACTATGCCATCGAGCCAGAAAATCCCCAAGTGAGTGCCTTGTTCGTTAAAAGCGAAAATCCGGTTGAAACAGTATGTATCATTGTGAGTCCAGAGAACATGGTCATTTGTCCTGCTTGCTACTATACCGGATGCTTCTACAATCCCCGGATGTTCGATCTCTCCCAGATCAACTCGATTACTGAATTCTGGCTGAGCATAAAGAATATTAAAACATAAAACTAAAATTGTACAGCAGATTAGTTGTTTCCCCGAAAGCATTCCCTGGACAATACTGGACAGGCAGGATTTCGACTCATTCAACATTTTTATCTCCTATTTATTTAGTGTATTTTTAAAGAGAAATGTAAGATATATAAGTCAAGCTATTCGTAATTTATATTTAATGAGCTATATTAAAAAAAGACGCACATCGAAACCGATATGCGTCGTTAGTTTATATGTTTTATGCGGAGATTATCTCATTAAAACCATTTTCTTGGTAACTTGTTTTTCATTTGTTTCAAGCCGATAGAAATACACACCATTGGAAACGGTTTTATCATGATTATCCTTACCGTTCCACACAAAATTAATAGCAGTGCCTTTCGGACTTGTTTCAGGAATGAATGTTTTCACAAGCTGACCTTTTATGTTATAGATATTCAGTTCTGCTTTTTGTGCATTTGCAGGAAGTGAGAATGAAATCGTTGTCGAGCTTGTCACAGGATTCGGGAAATTCTGGTTGAGTTTGAATTGGTTGATTACGTATGGATCGTCATTCGAGGTTGTAGGAATTTCATAACTGGACGTGGGATCACCAATGAGGATATCATCTACATGAATACCATCTTCCTGAACATAGCCGTCGGAATCCATAAAGAATCTGATATAAACTTGTGGTTCACCTGCAAAATCAGAGAGATCTGACGTCTCAGCGACCCAGTCTTCCTGAGTTCCGTCATAAAGAGGTTCTCCGGTTGGTTGGTAACTTCCAGTGCCGGCTTCTGTATATTCACCTTCTAGCGCCGTCCATGTAGTCCCATTTGTCGATGCTTGCACCTGAGCATAGTCATAATTGGGTTCTATATCCCATTTTACATTGAAGTACAAGTTTGCACTCCCCACCAAGCTGCTCAGATTGATTGGATTTGTGAGCTGTAAAATAGCCGTTGTCCAGGATGGATAACTACCACCTGGGCTGTCTGTAAAGGAATGAGTTGGTGAGACATAGTCTTCTTCGGTCGTTCCCCAATCAGCAGAAGTCCATTGAGTGGTTCCATCTTCAGCATCATCAAAAAGCTGGGCAAAACCAAGGTGGTAATCGTATTGAGCATCACCGCTGACTACAAGTGTGCCAATATATGGAACATGACTGTTTGCAGTGACATAGAGATTATACGTAAAGTTTGGAAGACTCACTTCGTAGCTTCCTGTTGAGGACTGCACAGAAGCATATTCCTCTCCGTTATCACTACGTAAATAAGAAAGTGTCGCATTGTCTATCATTATGAAATCATCAAAGACATTGCCTGAAATGAATCCACTTTCAACCGGATCGAGCACAATGTCATGGGCGTTCGAACCATATCCCAAGAAATAGTTAATTTCCTGATAGGGATCATAGCCCCATTTATTAATATATATGTCATAATATTCAACAGGATATTCTTCATAAGATGCGTATATTCCTGACGCATCAGTTGTTGCAATAAAGACAGGATCATCTTCATTAGGATTGGCTCCATGTTCGAAGAAACATACTTCCGCGTTGGTTACAAGCGAAGCATTCTGACTTTCTGTGACCAGACCGGATACATTTCCGTATGCAACGATCACAGGGAAAATCTCTTGATAAATATTATATCCAGATTTCGCAATGATCGCATCAACCGGAGTTAAGGTGGAGGGTGTAACAGTATATGTTATATCATCAGTAGAGCTGAATCCTGCACCATCCACATTTACCCATAGAGTATAATTATCTTCATCAGCAGAAGCTTCAATAGTACCTTCAAGGTTCAGTGCAAATGTGTCCACGAGACCGAAATCTGTGGTCACATTCAAACTTGGATTTGTCAGATCGAGTGCAGTAACATTCACCTCTTCATGGAAGAGATAATATTCATCACCGGGATTCTGTCCATATATTTGGAGTGTGGGACCGTAACAGTAGTCCACATTGAGTACTGCAATTCCTGCAGCATCGGTAACTTCCGTTGCAGAGACGTAATCCAGCCCTTCTGCCCAGACGTCTACTCCAACCTGGGGAGAAATGCTGTCCGGAGCCATTACTTCGACTGTGATCTGAGTCGGGATATTAACATTGATAGTGCCGGGAGTTAATGTAACAACACTGGCAGTTACTGTAATGTCACCAACAAATTTAAAATAATTGTGCGCAACGATGGCAATATGAAGGATGCCGGACTCGCTTGGAACAGTGTCGAAGAATAATGTGCCTGTTCCGAGGATATTGATTTGTGCAAATCCGTAAATCGTATCATCATCGTATACAACGACCCTGGATCCTGCAGGAGCTGCGATATCTATTTGAGGAACACCCGCCATTATTGTTTGGGGATAGGTCGGTATAAGGAAAGAAGGTTCCGCAGTCCATAATGAAAGCGCGGGATCACCAAATTCATTAACCTGGTAATAGCACCATCTGATAAGTTCGTCGGTACTGATAAAGGGAAGAGTCTGCTCTTTAGAAAGTTGATTAGCCCCACTGACAGAATAAACACCTGTATCGAAATAGACATCGATATACTGTCTGTGGAAGTGTTGTGAGGCACCATCTGTGCCACCCTGCTGTCCCCATCCATACCTGCTGTTTCCGACAAATGCAGATGCAGCAGTGGACATGTTTGTTATCAATTCCATAAAACAATCGGAGCCATAATTACCGGATGAATTTCTATTATCGATGGAACCGGAATAACATGCCTGAGAATATCCGTTATAGAAATTGTGGGTAATACCGTCGTTTGTCAGATTATATGTGGTGAGATTATTATTATCGATATTCAAACAGTGAGTTGTGGAACCATGCCCGAGGTGGTTAAGGAAGTTTGGGCCAAGATTCAATTCATTATAAAGATCGTTTGAAGTCCAGTTATAGTTGATCTGGTACAATGTGGTGACTGTCCAGCTTCCGGGAATTCCTACGGTAGTATAACCGTTTGATGAGCTTCCGATCAGAAGTTCATTCATATACGTGCCGCCGTAGGTTCCTGTCCAAAGGTTTTCACCAACCATAAGTGTTGTTTCCAATTCACCTAAAACAGGTGATTCTAAGTATCGCTGGATCTTATTTATCTGGTTTGTGACTTCTGTGGTATTATTTGCTGTGATTCTGCCGATATAGACTTCGGCAAGCATATCGGCTTCATTTTCTTCACCCCACAAGGAGTTGTTATTATTATTCCAATCCGGACCAATTCCTGCTGCAGCAGTTCGGTCAAGACAGCCATAATACATATCAGCAGGAATGTCATCGTCTTCATAGCCATAGCCGGGATCTACATAGAGACCTCTGTCCGGAATGATATCCGTGTCTCCACCCAGAAGAACATATTGAACTGGATAGTCAGTATATTCTGCAATAATATAGTTTCGTACCTGATCTCCAACATCAACGCCCGGATAATTTATCATAATATCACTCACAAGTGTGATCTTTGATTTTAATCCCCTCATTGCATGGAAATCTGCAAGAGCTTGATAATATGGTTCAAATGTGCTGCTTGTAATGATGATGTAATCAAATCCGTCTGCTTTAGTTTGTGGGATCGTATAAGTTCCAAGCATATCGATATTATCCACAAGTGCAGCAAGTCTGATTTCTACTTCAGGATTATTATGTAAAAACTTCTGCGCGTTATCAGCTGCAGCATCATAAGAAGTTTCAAGGGTAACTACTGCCTTTTTGAAATAGCTGAGCTCCCTGGTTGAGGGTACATATGAAATCGGAGTAACTGCAAAAGAACCGACAGAATATCCTGCAAGATAATGAGTGGAATAATCATTATACTGCTTGGTTGGGAAAGGCGAATCACTTGTATAGATCGCTTGATCTGGAGGTGTGAATTCTGCCTGGTCTAATAATGAGAGGGGCATTGGTTGTTGTTTTGGATAAATCGTGTAGTTTCCAAGAGGAGTTTCTTCATAGAATTCAATTGTAATATCAGAAACAGCCTGCATTTGAGGAAGAAGGAGATTGATGCCGATATAGGGTAGAGACGGTTCTCCGGGATTTCCAAGATGGTAGCTGTCTTCCAGTTGAAGCACAGCATATTCTCCATCGAATTCGATTTCAGGAGCATTAAAGTAATAGGTCTTTGTTATCACATCTGCAAAACTGATGGATGCAATAAAAAGAAAAAGTATTATGATACTTAGTTTTTTCATACTGATCCCCTTAATTTTATTTTTATATTGCTAATTTTCCTTTTTTAAAAAGAATTTTATTATTGACTTTAATGATTTTATCGAGCATATAGAATTGTGCGATCATATTGGAATCAATGCTGGTAGCTTCGAGTTCATCCCAGCCAACCTGTAGGGTGAGCGCACCAAAGATCTTTGTATTTATGTATGGATGATGAATATTTTTATGCAGTGCCGGATTCATTCCAATAGTAAATGAACCAACGAGATTTCTATCCCCACTGGCGTTTTTAAAAAGTGTTTGAAGCTTATCATTATCCGTTTTGGCTTTCATCTTTGTGATCTTATTGTCATGAATAATGATATCAACTTCTTCGAAGATCGTGTCGAAGAGATAGGCAAAATCCGTATGGAATTTACCATTGATCCTGCCCTTTTCGAGTAGTCCCACAACAAGTCCACCCGGAAGCTCGGAATCTGTAGCACGGGTATTTGCAATACCGTCTTTGATCTGGATCACTCTATCCTTTGGAAGATTTACCTCGATCATACTGCCATTACCATCATCGATTGAAATTTTTTTAGATTCCGCAAGTAGATCTTTTACCTTGTTACATCTTTCAGTAAGACTTTTCGGATCTTCATTCAATGCTTTCCAATACATTTCGCTTCGGAGCTCTGCTTCAGCTTCCTGGAAATTATTATAGATCGTATCGATTGTAAGGAAGCGGACATTTGTTTCATAGGTTTTGCGGACATTTTCACGCTTTGCTTCTTCAATGAGATCACTTTTTTTGATGAGTTCTTTGCTGAGGGGTTCCCCTTCGATCTCATCGAGGAATTCTCCGGAAAAAATAATATGTGCATCTACATCATTAATAAGGAAATCGCTAATCACATCCTTGGTGGCATAGGA
>JAGHCS010000215.1 GCA_021160355.1 Candidatus Cloacimonadota bacterium | reverse complement strand
TCACCGACTTCATCAAAGCCGATAAAATCTTCTTTTTGCCAGTTGGATATATCTCCGGTTATTTCAAACGTGAATGCATTGAAGGCGACAAAAAGAAGTACCATCAACACTGCTGATAATTTTCTATTCATCATTACCCCATTTCTCAGGGAATATTATTTCAGGATCACTCCGCTCATGGGTTGGAGAGTAATTTCCACTTCTCCATCTGTGATCTGATATTGCGTATCGTTAAGAAGGTTTATTGCTGATTTCTGCCCTTCATTGAAAGGAATCTTCACCGTATGAGTTTTTGTGTCGTTATTGATCACTACCGTTATCGAGCAGTCATCACTACTTCGTTTATAAGCATAAACCATGCCATCGGTGAGCACTGTATGGAAATCTCCGGTTCGTAGACAGGAGAAATCTTTCCTGATTTGGATAAGTTTTTTATACCAGTCCCGAAGAGCAACCTTTTCTTTATCTTCAGTATATTTCCAATTCATTGGTCTGCGACAGTCCGGATCATGGCCGCCCATCATTCCGATCTCGTCGCCATACCATATATGCGGAGCGCCGACATAGGTCAGGGAAAAGAGCATCGTGAGTTTAAGCTTATCGGTATCGCCCTTGATGGATTCCAGGTATCGGAATGTATCATGGCTGTCTATTAGATTCATCATACATTGCACTGCCTGAGTAGGATATACGAGCAAGCCCTGTTTGATGTCTCTGTCAAAGGTCTTTGCGCTGCAGCTCCTCATTGCAAAGAAACGCATTACAGGATCTTTGAAAAATGCATAGTTCATGACCGAATCAAAGTAATGGCTATTCACCCAATCGGTTGCATTGCCCCAGATCTCACCAACAAGATAGGCATCCGGTTTTATGGATTTCACTTTATCACGGAAAAGTTCCCAGAACCAGAAGGGCACTTCATTTGGAACATCAAGACGGAATCCATCACAGTCCATTTCCTTGATCCAAAAATCTGCGACGTCGAGAACATAGTTCACAACATCCCAGTTCGGGTCTGCATCGTCGATATTCTTTATACTGTTCTCAACAGGATTGGGCAGTGTAAGATCCCAGTTGAGGTCAGGCATTTCACCCACACCCCACCAGCATTCATAGTAATCTGATGGCTTGTAGTTTGCAGGGAATGGATCCGGCAGAGGCCATTTTTTGATCTCATACCAGTGCCAGTACGGTGAATCGGGACCTTTTTCAAGCGCATCCTGAAATGCCCAGAAAGTTTCACCTGTATGGTTAAAAGCACAGTCAATGATCACATGAATACCGTGTTCGTGAGCTACTTTTACAAATTCCTTGAATTCCTCGGCTGTACCGAAATGAGGGTCAAGTTTCATATAATCTACCGCATCGTACTTGTGATTTGACTTCGCTTCGAAGAGTGGATTGAAATAAATTATAGTGATACCCAAATCTTCGAGATAATCAAGTTTCTGGCGCACTCCATTAATGTCGCCGCCATAGAACGACCACCAGTCCGGTTTACCGTCATGTCTGTACGGATTGCTTTTTAAGCTGGAAATATCATACCAATCATCAACGAGGTGGAAATACTGCTTATTGGGGGGTAACTTCTTCCCGGGTGGTGGGGGCTGGTTCACACCTTCATAATACCATTCTGTGAAATCCTGGTCATTTGATTTGTCGCCATTATAAAATCTATCACAGAATATCTGGTAAATAATGCCGTTCTTTACCCAGTCCGGTGTGAAGAAGGGCTCGACTGATTTCTTTGAATAATGGAAAACCATATCTTCATCAAAGTTCTCTGTCAGTGTGCCATTAAGAAGATAAAATTCTTTTCCACCATCCACATAAATGAAGTAGTAATCAAACTCATCATCGGGTGAATCAAGTTCAATTATTTTATGATAATAATCAAAGGTATCATCTGAGTCCACAAAATCCATCTCGATCTTCTCTCCATCCTTCGAGAGATAGATATTTTCCAGGTCATTCCTGTGAGCACGAGCTTTGAATTCTATTTTTATATCGGAAAGTGGATTGATCGTTTCCAGTGATTGGTCAGTTGGAATACCATAAGCCATAATATTACCATCGCCTGTTTCGATTTGAACTTTTGAGAAGCGCTCATCAACATCGAGAATGGAATTCTGTCCACCAAAGCCATCATCAGCAAAACGGGATGCACTTAAATCAGTAACCCAGTCCATACCGTTCACAACGAATTTATATTGATATTCTCCACCTTTGAGAAGGAGGGTCGTACTGTAAACTCCGTCTTCATCTTCTTCCATCTTATTAGCTTTTGAATTCCAGCCATTAAAGGAGCCCGCAAGATACACTTCAGTGACGCCTTCTTTATCTGGTCTATAAAAAAAATCAACTTTGTAAAGAGCTTCGATATCCTCTTTGTTGCCCACGAACACTACGGAGTTCTGTCCACCAAAACCGTCGCCTATAAATTCAGTTGCGTTCTCATCAGTAACCCAGTTGCCGTCCACAACGAATTTATAGGTATATTTTCCTTTAGGAAGCTGAATTGTTGTTTTGTAGATTCCGTTGTCTTCTTCAAGTTTTATGTCTTTATCCGACCAGTTATTGAATTCACCAGCGAGATACACGTCATGCTTGCCACCGGTGAGAGGTTGATATTCGAAGGTTACGGGGAAAACTCCGCTTTGTGGTTTAGTTTCTTCTTGAATGTAGGTTGTCATTGATTCTTCTCCAATAGTTATTACTGAGTTTTGTCCACCATATCCGTCTTCAGCGGTATTTGGATTATTGGGATCGGGTTTCCATTCCGAACCATTCACTACAAATTTGTATTGATAGGTTCCGGGTGCAAGATCGAGGGTGATCACCCAGATATCGTTCTGTTTTATCATGGGATCTGCTTGAGCATCCCAGCTATTGAAATCACCTGCAATATAAACGTTTGCTGCGTCAGGTGCTTCAAAAGAAAAAGTAGTTCCGCTTTCTGATTGAATTGTCGTGGCTGTTTGGGGTGGCTTGCCTTCAAAGGAGCCAAAGCCCAGAGTTCCACATCCTGCAAGGAGCAGCGGGATGATCAGAAGTAAAAAAGAAATACGTTTCATGTATTTTCCTCCACAAATATTATTTCTATTACATGATAATCTTATATGGTTTTATCTTTTACTCAGGTTGTTCATCATTATACCAATAATATAAAATATTTTCTCCAGCTATAACAGTATATGTTCTGTTAGGACCCCCACCAGGAAATTCTGCTGTGTCCCAACTACCATTTATACGAAATTTAAATTCTAATTGCTGATCAGGAACCATGTTATAATATGTAATTTCGTAGATGCCATCACCACCTGAATCGTCAAGATGACTAGAACCTTCCCAATTATTGAAATTCCCCGCAAGATCAACAAAATCACTACCAATTATAAAGTATCCTAATTCGACTTGATAATTCATATTAACCTGAAATGTAACGATTGTTGGATCCAATTCCCCATAGAAATCCGATGTAGTATTTCCGCTATCTTTCACGGTATAAGTTCGTACTTTTCCTTGTAAGTCTTCCAAGGAATCATTTATGCCATATTGATACTCATATTCTTTACTTGTCAGTAAACCATTAACGGTTTTCGAATATATACTATCATTATCAACATCAAACATCTCATATTTACTCCAGCTCTGAAAATCGCCATAAATAAATAATGTATCAGTGTTAACATTAAAAGTTCCATCCTCGATCTTTGGTTTCATATTAACATTGAAAATTACATCTCTCAATGAATCAAAGGGAACTTTAAAGGGAGTTTTATCACAACTAATAAAGAACACGACCGTTATCAAAAAAAGTAAGATTAATATCTTTTTCATATTTACCTCAAAATTAGTTTATGATCAGGACAGAATTACTTCCACCGTAACCGTCATCGGTCACCTCGAAGGCATTGGGGTCTTTCACCCAGGTGTTTCTGTCTATGACATATTTATATTCATATCTGCCGGGAGCAAGCTGCTTTATAATGGACCAGATACCGTCTTCTGCAACTCTGTCGCCGTGGGTTCCGTCATCATACATCTTATCGATATTTTCATTGAAAGTTCCGGATGCAGTTGCAGTTCCACTCCACATGTTGTCAGGAAAATTTCCGGAAAGGGTCACAGTTCTCGCAGAAGGGGCTTCAAGTTGGAATAGAACTCCTTCACCGGGAATTCGATGAGGAGCAGGCAGCCGTTTCTTGATGAAGGACAATGAACAGGCGGATACAAAGATGAACGAAAGCAGTATTATAATTAAAAGTATTTTTTTCATATTTTGTAAATCCTTAAAATCTCAATACAGCTTCGACACCGATACGCTGCTTATCTGTAAGAGCATTTTCAGCTTCACGTATCTTTTCACCGAGCCCGGTATAACTGTTCTCAAGATAATTATTAAAATTCGCAATATCATTCATAAATTCAAATCTGCCTATTGGCATAAATTCATCAGTAACTTTGCTGAGGGCAATTGGATTCACACCCCAGTATAATGAGAGATCAATATTCTTTCTCAGGTGATAGGTCAGACTGGTGAAGTTGCACCAGAATACATCCTGCCATTCGCTGAAATCAGTTTTAAGTTGCAGGAACGGATCATTATATATCGGCACACGAAGGTTTGTGTAGAGCGTCCATTGGGGTGAAATATCCCATTGGAGAGAAGCAATATTTTCTATCAATTTCGGTTCATACTTAATATCCTGCTGTGCAATCTTGCCTTCGTATCCAATATAGAATTTCTGTTTTAGGAGTTCAAAATCGTATCCAAGCAAAATATCCCAGTACACGGCAGTTTCATAACCCATGAGTGTGTATTGTGCATAAGGAACATTCGTATATTTCTGAAACCAGCGCCCGTTCCCATCGGTTTTTTCCATATATACATAATAATCATTCCAGCTTACAAGACTATCAGGAAAGTCAGTTTTCCAGGTGCTCATAGCAATCTTGGCAGAAAGCTTGTCCGTAGAAAATTCTCCGCCGAGTGTAAGACGATTTTTTGAAATATCCCTTGCAAACTCAAGTTTATTTCTCTGAAAGTGTGCAAAGATTTTCATTGCTGCAGGGAAATTCACTTCCAGCCCGGCAAATATTCTATCGCCTTTTGCAAAGGTAGTTTTCAGGGAATCCATATTCACATTGTCAGTATCTTTGAATTGATAATACTCACCTGAAAGAATAAATTCCATTGGTCCCTGCCAACCGAGCTGATCCATCGAATATGAAACCTGCATATCCAACTCGGTGCTTGTATGCTCTTTTGAGGAAGTTGAAGTTTGCGGAAGTTGCGCATGATATTCACCAAATCCGAATCTCAAAGAAGTTGTTTCAGGAATAATATCAAAAAGAGCTTTCCCTCTGTAGGCATTGATATCTGTATCATCGTCACCTGCATTATCTGCAAATACTGCTTCTGCCTGGAATTGCATTGGTATGCCTGCAAGAGGAAATTTGAACATCGG
>JAGHCS010000183.1 GCA_021160355.1 Candidatus Cloacimonadota bacterium | reverse complement strand
CAGAAGGATTTGCCACCTACTCCGAAGCCCTGTATGTCGAGGGTACAGATGGATATGATGCGATGTGCGATTATGTACAGTCTTCATATCATAACTATTATCTGAGCTGGGCAGGAAGCACTCCCCATACTGTGTACAATCCGGCTTACCTGGCATATTTTACTCCGGCAACCTATGAAAAACCTGCATCCGTGTTGCACATGATACGGCTAGCAGTGGGCGACAGCACATTCTTTGATATTCTGCAAACATACTTCTCGCTTTACAAGAACGGCTGTGTGATCACTGAAGATTTCAAATCTGTGTGCGAGGATGTTAGCGGACGAGATTTTGAAGACTTCTTTGAGGGCTGGATCTATGGAAGCGGTGTACCGAGTTTTGAATATGCATATCTGAAAACCGATGGCTCTTTGCGTGATCCCGACCTGCTCATGATAAGCCGATCAACTTCTCCCACTACCAGCCAGTTTTATATGACAATCCCATTTGGAGTTACAACATCATCCGGTACAGAAACAATCCTAATGGAAACAGAACCAGAATTCACATATGCGGAATATACAATTGGTGATGATATTTTGGAAATTGAATTCGATCCCGATTACTGGATATTGGACAGAGGGAATACCTATATGCTTCCTGAACTCACTTCAGCGCTTCCGGGTAACAGCATGGTATCTCTCATGTGGGAAGAGTTCCCCAACATCATTTCCCAGGGAATGTTCCGAATTTATAGAAGTGAAAATCTCAGTGAAGATTTTGTGATTATCGCAGAAGTACCCGGGGATCAGCTTGGTTACGTGGATTTTGATGTCGTGAACGGTACTACATACTATTATAAGATTTCATACGGTGTGGTTTCCGGTTATTTTTCCGGGGAAACAGAGCATTCGAACATACTCTCTGCAACTCCCATCAGCTTCCCGATGGATCAGGGCATTCTTGTGGTTGATGAAACAAAGAATGGCAGCGGTGGTCCCATCACACCGGCAGATAGCACAGTTGATCATTTTTACGCGGATGCGCTTACACATTTCCAGATAACTCAGTACGATTATGAAGATGAAGGCGAGCCGGACTTAAGCTTGCTTGCAAATTACTCTACCATTATCTGGCATGACGATGATATGAATGAAAAATATATTGCTGAGAATATCGAGAACCTTAATGCAATGCTCTTGAGCGGTGGGCATGTGCTCATCTGCGGATGGAAAACAGCAGATTATATTCCCGAATATTTCTTGCAGAATTATTACGGGCTGGGAGATGCAACAGTTATCAATGATGTTGATTTCCTTGGGGCTTTTGGAGAAGATGGATATCCTTACATCGATGTGAATGGAACCATTATTCCCGCATGGAATGACAAGTGGAATTATATTGTTGAATTTCCTGATGCAGAAACAGATATTACTCTCTATACCTATAACTCCGAATCCGGTGCAAATGCCGGAAAGGTTGTGGGCTTGGTCGATGACAAACAGGACAAAGCAGCGGTTTTGCTTGGATTTCCACTCTTTTTCATGGAGCTGGCTACAGTGCAGGAATTCCTAACGGAACTAATGCTTGACTTCGGGGAATGTGTCGCAGTAGATGATGAACCGGAACCTAATTCAACCATCCTTACCTGTAGCCCCAACCCCTTCTCCACCTCAACCACCATCTCATATAATTCAACCACCAATTCACACGAATTATCTCAAATCAAGATTTATAATATTAAAGGACAACTAGTAATAGAACTTCTCCCAGTCTCCCCCTCTCACAGTCTCCCCGTCTCTATTACCTGGGATGGAAGAGATGAAAGTGGGAAAGAAGTAAAAACCGGTGTGTATTTCTGCACATTTCAAAACGGTAAAGAGCTGTATGTACAGAAGGTTGTGTTAATGAGATAACATCTTATGAGATTTTCTAAAAATAAAAGACAGGGAGAAATTCGATGATCTTTGAAAAATTAAGAACTAAGATGATCAATAATTGGATACTGTATTTTGTAATTACCTTTGTTCTTTTTTGGATAGCCGTAATGACCATAAGTAATCTTGCATTGCTTCTCTTACGGGCAGATGAATTCTTTACTTGGTGGAAAGCAATCATATCTGGCTTTTTAGTTTCAGCTTTTGCCACAGTATATGTATTTAAAATAAAAAAGGAAAAATCATAATTCACGCGTAAAATCTATTCCGTATGATTTTGTAGAACTCAATAAACTTTACAAAAATTCGACCTCGCAGCAATGACAGTGCGAGGTTTTTTTATATGAAGAAAGTAGTTTTTAGTCTTGTTTTTATTCTTTTATTCTTGTCATTTCTGTGTGCAGATTATTATGACGGAACACAAGGATTGAATGGGGAAGAGCTCAAAACCGCATTATATAATATCATCAAGGGACATACAACCTATACTTATGCCGATCTCAGAGACTATATACTTCCAAACACGGATGAAGATCCGAATAATTCTAACAATGTCATTTTGATATACACAGGACGCTCCCAGAGCAAAGATTCTTTTGGTGGTCTGCTTGACGAGTGGAATCGTGAGCATGTATGGGCAAAATCACATGGAGATTTCGGCACCACGATCCCCTGCGGCACAGATGTTCATCATATCCGTCCTTGTGATGTGGGAGTGAACTCAATACGCGGGAATAAAGATTTTGATAATGGCGGCAGTGCAGTATATGGCTATTATGGAGATTATGCAGGCAATACGGACAGCGATTCCTTCGAGCCCCGCGATGAGGTAAAGGGAGATGTCGCTCGCATGATAATGTACATGGCAGTCCGTTATGAAGGTGAGAATGGCGAGCCTGACCTGGAGATGGTTGATTATATTCCTTCTTCTCCGGACGGACAGCCCTATCATGCAAAACTGAGTGCGCTTATCCAGT
>JAGHCS010000050.1 GCA_021160355.1 Candidatus Cloacimonadota bacterium | reverse complement strand
CGATTCAAATGAAAACCAGATATTTGCAATGCATTTCGCTGCTTCTGCAAGAAATTTCTCCGTCTTCGCTCTCGCCTGCTGCCACCTGTCTGCTTTGACCTTATTTGGAGTAAGAAAATAATAATTTATTAAATTATCATACGATTTATTGATTCTATAAATTTTCTCATAAAGATACTTTTCCAAATCTAAAATTCGATAGCGTCTTTTACCGACGTCAATTTGTAATTCGTCGAAATGCTTACGAACATCCGCTTCATAAATCCTATGCGGAACTTCTTCATACTCAAACCTGTATTTTCCGTCAGTATGAAATGGTTGATGCAAATCTGCAACATAATGAGAGATCACACCAAGCTCAAATACGAGAATTTTTATAGGATTATCAAGTATTTGGGCAATATAAGGATCACAATTGGGATGATATACAGGTGAGTTATGATTTTTTATCATCTCCCGAATGAGATCAGTTTCTTTAATTATTTTTTTTACTACACTGCCATAATGATAACCTGACGGACTTGGAGTACAATTATAATAGTGGTTTGTTGTATCGCAGAAAAGTTTGTCCGGTGCAATGATACCGAGTTCGAAATATTCCGGATAGACATTTATCAGCTCATTAAAAAAGGGAGACATTTTCGCTAATGCCAATTTGCAGAGTTGTATATGTGTTGCGGGATTCCATATCCAGTTCATGCTTATTTATCTTTTCCTTGCGCGATCCATCTCTCGCTCAGCATCCCGGGCTTTGATCTTATCACGTTTCTCATACCCCCGTTTTCCTTTTGCGAGCCCTATAATTATTTTTGCAAATCCACTGTCGTTGATAAAGAGGGAAAGCGGGATCAGGGTGTATCCTTTTTCTGCAATTTTACTATCTAATCTATTAATTTCGTATTTATGCATGAGGAGTTTTCTTGGTCGCTTGGGATTATAATCATAGTTGAAACCTTTGTCATAGGGGCTTATATGGAGATTCTCAAGCCAGAGTTCACCTTCTTTCACCCGGGCATAACTGTCAGTAAAATTCACTCGTCCCTCTCGTATGGATTTGATTTCATTACCAGTAAGCACAATGCCCGTTTCATAGGTTTTCTCAATGTAATAATCCTTTGCAGCTTTCTTATTTTTGAACTCCATACCTATTTCTTATAATATTCAATGATTTCCTGCAAGATCCGTGTGAGAGACACTTTCGGTTTATAATTTATATCTCTTCCTGCTTTTGAGATGTCTGGAATTCGACGCTTCATGTCCTCAAAACCTTCTTCGTATGCTTCGGCATATGGAACGAGTTTAATTTGAGATGAGCTTTTTGTAAGCTCTTTGACCTTTTTTGCTAAATTGTAAATAGATATTTCTTCGTTAGTACCAATATTGTATATCTGTCCGACACACTTTTCATTATCCATTAGTCTCACGATAGCATCAACAATATCCCCTACATATCCGAAACAGCGTGATTGCTTTCCATCTCCATAAACGGTAATGGGGTGATCAAGTAGTGCCTGCTGGACAAAGCGGGGGACGACCATTCCGTACTGCCCTGTCTGGCGTGGACCAACTGTATTGAATAATCTGGCGATTACAACCGGTAATTTCTTTTCGTGTAGATATGCCAATGCAAGAAACTCATCAATGGCTTTTGATTCAGCATATGACCATCTCCTAATCGTTGTAGGACCATATATCCGCATCGCATCTTCCTTAAAGGGAAGCTCATCGGATTTTCCATATACTTCTGAAGTTGAAGCAATGAATATCTTTTTCTTATATTTATTTGCTGTTTTCAAAAGTATCTCAGAACCTCCAACATTTGTTTCTATTGTCTGTACAGGATTATCTACAATGAATCTTACTCCAACAGCCGCAGCGAGATGGTAGATCTGGTCACAATTTTTGACTAATTCGTCGACGAGTTCACGGTTAAAAATTGTATCAATGTGGACCTCGAGATTCTTGTGACGATAAATATTCTTGATATTTGCCAAACGTCCAGTAGAAAGATTATCTAAGATCACAACAGAATGTCCATTCTTTAATAGATACTCGGCAAGATAAGATCCAATAAATCCCGATCCCCCGGTAATTAAAATATTCATTACTTCTCCTACATATAAATATTTTTATCACGAAAAGCACGAAGATATGCTTTAAGAGAAAATATTCTTCTAAATTTTATTTTATTAATTTCGTGTGTTTTACGTATTTCGTGGTTCAGCATTTTTCTTCTTGTTATTAAGTAAAAAATTTATTGTTTTATATAATCCCTCAACAAATGGGACTTCAACTTTATAATCCAAGAGATCTTCAGCTTTTTTTATAGAAGCTAAAGAATGTTTCACATCGCCACTTCTCTTATCTGAGAACAAAGGTTCAATATTTTTATGCAGTTTTTCATTGATCATTTTAACAAGTTCTATTAGTGTTGTGCCCTCTTGACAAGCAATGTTAATAACCTGTCCGATCGCTTTTGGCGCTGAACACGCAAGAAGATTTGCTTCAACTACATTTTGAACATAAGTAAAATCTCTGGATTGAGAGCCATCTCCAAATATCGTAGGTTGGATATCATCTGAAATCAATTTAATAAATTTTGGGATAACTGCGCTGTATTGTGAAAAAGGATCCTGGTTCGGACCAAAGACATTGAAATAGCGAAGACACACTGTTTCAAGACCGTAGATGAGTGTATGAATCTGACAATATCGTTCTGCAGTATATTTAGAAAGTGCATAAGGTGAACGTGGCTGAATGAACATATCCTCTCTTTTAGGAAGCTCCTCACTATCACCATATATTGAAGACGATGAAGCATAGACTATTCTCTTTACATCAAATTCGCGAGCGGCTTCCAAAATATTTAACGTTCCTAATATATTCACGTCATTTGTAGTAATGGGATCTTGTATTGATCTGGGAACAGAGGGCAACGCTCCTTGGTGCAAAATATAATCGACTCCTCTTACTGCATCCCGCACAAGATGAAAGCTTCTCAGATCACCTTCGATCAACTCAAAATTGGGTATATTCATAAAAGGCAATATATTTTCTCTTTTCCCGGTAGAAAAGTTATCGAGAACACGAACATACTCTCCTCTATCAAGAAGTTCCCGAACAATATTTGAGCCAATGAATCCTGCTCCGCCAGTCACTAAATATTTCATACAATTCTCCTTATGAATAATGCTTCATAGATTATTAGTAGGTTTTTTAGGCAAGTTTTTTCCTTGTTTAGTATTAATATGTGTAAATCAATATTTACGCAATATAATGATATGATTAATAGAAGATGATTATTAATTTACTAT
>JAGHCS010000098.1 GCA_021160355.1 Candidatus Cloacimonadota bacterium | reverse complement strand
TATTAAGAGTGAATATTGGAGAAGAGCAGAAGGTTATTAAAGTTTTGAAGATGTTCTAAATCTGTAATCTTCATGTCATTGGTTTGAACACAATATTAGTTCAATGAACTAAATTTTGGCTCATCGAAAATCGATGAGGTTTTTAAATTTACATACCCTCTAATTTTATGAGAAAATTTCTTCCCGAATAAATTTCCTTCCCTGGTAGGACTTCAATTCCCTCTCTTGATTCATCGCTTCTGCTTTTGTATCAAAACTTTCATGATAAATCAATTCCCAAGGAATATACTTCGCTGTCCAACCTTGAATGCCTTTATTGTGGAAATAGACTCTTCGCTCAAGATTGTTTGTAAAACCGATATAGATCTTATCGTATCTTGGTGAATGTAAAACATAGGTATAATACTTCATCTCACCATCCTAAAAAAAAATGGCTCCACAGGAGGGATTTGAACCCCCGACAAAGTGGTTAACAGCCACCTGCTCTACCGCTGAGCTACTGTGGAACGCAGTGGAGACTTACATCCAATGATTGCTCTTTCGTGTCAAGAAAAATGGAATTAGGCAATCATTTGATCCTGATCATTTTTCTCTTTAGAACCTATAAATTGAAAGATTGGAGTTCCATTATCAACGATAACGTCACGCGTGATGACACATTTATTCACATCCTTCATATCGGGAAGATTATACATTATGTCCTTCATCACGTTCTCCATGATCGCTCTTAATCCCCGTGCCCCGGATTGCCGTTTTGTAGCAATTTCTGCAATCGCTTCGAGCGCGTCAACCTCAAATTCAAGAACTACGTCTTCTAATTCAAAAAGTGCTTGATACTGTTTTACAAGAGCATTCTTCGGCTCGGTTAAGATCTTGACCAATGCATCTTTATCAAGTTCGGATAATGCAGTATTTACCGGTAATCTGCCGATCAATTCGGGAACGAGTCCATATTTCAGCAGATCTTGCGGTTGCATCTTGTTGAGTATTTCACTTTTTCTATCCTCATAAAGACCAAGAAGTTCAGAACCGAAACCAACAGTTTTTTTATTTATTCTTCGCTCGATTATCTTCTCAAGTTCGTTAAAAGCGCCACCAACAATGAACAGAATATTCTTAGTGTTGATCTCAATAAACTCCTGATGCGGATGCTTTCTTCCACCTTTTGGAGGTACGTTCACCTTTTCTCCTTCGAGAAGTTTCAGAAGCGCCTGCTGAACACCTTCACCGGAAACATCTCGTGTAATTGAAGGGGCTTCGGATTTACGAGCAATTTTATCAATTTCATCCAAATATATTATGCCACGCTCAGTCTTCTCAATATCATAATCTGCTGATTGAAGCAGGCGAACGAGAATATTCTCGACATCTTCTCCAACGTAACCCGCCTCTGTAAGCGTAGTTGCATCTGAAATCGCAAAGGGCACTTTAAGAAAACGGGCAAGAGTCTGGGCAATAAGAGTTTTTCCTGTACCTGTAGGTCCAATCATGATAATATTGCTTTTCTCAAGCTCAACATCTTTTACAAGTTTCTGTTTGAATATTCTTTTATAATGATTATAAACTGCTACAGAAATCGTTTTCTTTGCATTTTCTTGTCCAATCACATATTCATCAAGATATTCTTTTATCTCTCGAGGAGTTGGCAGTTCAAAATTATCATCAATTTTTTTCTCACGTTCCTTCTCGAGGATTGTATTACAAATGGTGATACAGGTGTCACAAATGTTGCCGTCAACGCCACGCACAAGTTTGTTGACCTGGTCACGGGTTTTTCCGCAAAAGGAACATTTTTGCTCTTCCATATTACTTCCTTTGAGTTATAACCTCATCAATAATACCGTATTTGAGGGCTTCTTTTGCATCCATAAAAAAGTTTCTATCGGAATCTTTTTCGATCTTGCTTATTTTTTGACCAGTATGATTACTTAAGATTTGATTAATGCGCTCTTTGATCTTGATGATCTCTTTCGCATGAATTTCTATATCCGCTGCCTGTCCCTGTACTCCGCCAAGCGGTTGATGGATCATGATCCTTGAATTGGGCAATGCCGATCGTTTTCCATGAGCACCTGCAGCGAGCAGAAGCGCACCCATACTTGCAGCTTGTCCTAAACAGATCGTACAAATATCAGGTTTGATATACTGCATTGTGTCATATATTGCCAGTCCCGAAGTAACAACACCCCCCGGAGAATTGATATACATATATATATCGTTTTTCGGATTTTCAGCTTCAAGATGGAGAAGCTGGGCAATGATAATGTTCGCCATGTCATCATTCATTGCTGAGCCAACAAATACTATGCGATCTTTTAAAAGACGGGAATAGATATCATAAGCTCTTTCAACTTTTCCCGTTTGCTCAATGACCATTGGAATAAGTGTCATTTTTCCTCTTTTTTATTTTCTTTCTACTCGGTTTTCTCTTTGGACTGTTTCTTAAATTTAACAGTACGTTCGATTTCATTCATAATCTTATCACTTATGAGATTTTCTTTTATTTCCTCTTTATTGATCTGCTTCTTGTACAGTTCCTTATACTTATCCAAATCCATGCCCATTTTTTCCGCAGATTGCTTGATCTCATTTTCAATTTCTTCATCAGTCACATCAACTTTTTCAAGTTCTTTTAATTTATTCATAACATAATATACGCGGATTTCGTTTTCTGCATAACTTTTATAGATATTCTTCATCTGTGCAAGTGCTTCAGTATCGAAATTTTTCTGTTGTTGAGTATACTTTTTCATCATTTCTTCTGCATAGTTATCCACAAAAGATTCAGGAACTTCAAAGGGATTTGTCTCAATTATTTTCTGTAAGATAAGGGATTTGACCTGATCCCTATTTCTTTGTGAGATTTGTTCATTTAAGCCTTTCTTTATTTCATCTTTCAGCACCTTGAGAGAATCAAACTCTCCGATTTCTTTTGCGAAATCATCATTCAGTTCCGGAAGATCAACCTTCTTTACTTCATTAATCTTGAGCAGCATTTCCTTTTTTTCGGATTTATCTTTTTCATCCTGAGGACCAAGCTCCACTGTTGCAGTAATTTCATCGTCTTTTTGAGCGCTAATGAGTGCTTTATCAAAAGATTTTCCATAAGTTTCCTGTCCAATCTTATAAGAGCTTTCCTCTTTCTTTGTAACATCTTTTCCGCCGAATTTCAAAACAGTATAGTTGATCACATCACCCTTTTCAGCAGGTCCTTCCTTTTCGGAAATCGTTGCATAACTCTCTTGCAATCGAGATAGTTCACCATCGATCATCGCCTTAGTTACTTTCTCGGGTTCGAATTCTATCGAAAGATTTTTATATTCTTTCAGTTCTATTTCCGGATTTACCTCAAAAGTAAAAGACAATTTCATATCTTTTCCGGGTTCCCAGTCTGAATCTTCAAGCGCTCCCTGATTGATAGGATGAATTCCCATTTTGTCTAATTCCGTCAATGCCATTTTATAATATTTCGGGACAGCATCTTCAAAAAATCCCTGTTTGATTTGGTCTTTGTACATTCTTTCAATCATCTTCAGGGGAGCTTTACCTTTTCGGAATCCAGACAAGGACACATATTGCCGAAAGCTCTTGAGTGTTGTGTCATAATCTTTTTGAGCGACATCATTCGGTATGGAGAAGCTCATTTTTCTTCTGGTTTCACTCACTGCTTCAATCTTTGGTTTCAATGCCATTCTATTTTCCTTTTAGCTTTATAACATTTTGGTGCGAAAGAGGGGACTCGAACCCCTACAACCTTTCGGCCACTGGATTCTAAGTCCAGCGCGTCTACCAGTTCCGCCACTTTCGCACGAGTTTATAAAATGATATTATGATGCACATCGATGTCAAATCACTTCAGAATCATTCAAGAAAGGAGATGTTTGCTTTCAGCTTTTCAATCGTATTTTCAAGCTGCTCTTTTCTCTCTTTTTCCTGCTCAATGATATCAGCAGGTGCATTACTTATGAAATTATCATTCTTCAATTTACCAACACATTTTATCAGACTGTTCTCGACCTTGGACAATTTTTTTAAAAGTCGGTCACGTTCTTTATCAACATCGATAATGCCTTCCAAAGGCATGTATATTTCGATGTCATCAACAACAGTTGTAGTAGATTTTTCAGGCTTTACCGCATCATCACCGATATATATTTCTTTGACTTTTGCCATAACTTTTATATAATGCCTGTTGTCCTGTAATACTGCACAACGTGCGGGAAAAATGTCCTTTATGACGATCTCGACATATTCTGATGGCGAAACATTCATATCTTTTCGAATGCTTCGGATCGCTGTTATCATCTTAAAGATGAGCTGCATCTGCTCTGACTCTTCGTGATAACTATCTTTGTCGGTCGCAACCGGAAAATCAGAAATCATTATAGATTCCGTATTTTCAAAAGGATAAAATTCCTTGACCCGTTGCCAGATCTCTTCTGTGATAAATGGCATAATCGGATGGAGCATCTTCAGTGATTCATTAAGAACTTTCAGCATCAGATACTTTGCCATTCTTATGGATGCCTGATCCTCAGATTTATAAAATCTATCTTTGATAATTTCAAGATACCATGCACAGTATTCATTCCAGAAAAATTCATATAACTGATGAGTAACATCGAGAAAGCGATACTCATCATATGCAGCTTGGACCGTTTTTGTAACCTCATTCAATCTATGAAGTATCCATTTATCTGTCAACTCGGTCAGCTCTTCAATTTCTTCAGGTAACCCATCGATCTCAGCAGCATTGGTGAGTGCAAATCGGGCAGCATTCCAAATCTTGTTTGCAAAATTCCTACCGGTCTCAATCAAGTTATCGGTATAGATTACATCATTACCTTTCGGAGTATTAAATACCATGCTGAATCTGAGTGCATCAGTACCATATTTTTCCATAATATCAATTGGGTCAGGGGAATTCCCGAGTGATTTGCTCATCTTAACAGCATTTTCATCAAGAACAAGTCCATGAAGATACACAGCTTTGAAAGGAATCTCATCCATCATTTCCATACCGCCCATGATCATACGTGCGACCCAGAAAAAGAGAATATCGTATGCTGTGACAAGTAGATCTGTGGGATAGAAATATTCAAGTTCCGGTGTTTTCTCTGGCCAGCCAAGTGTCGAGAATGGCCATAACCATGATGAGAACCATGTATCGAGCACATCAGGATCCTGATGAATGTTACTGCTTCCGCATTTTGAACATTCTTTTGGCTCATTTTTTGCAACCATGATCTGTCCGCAATCATCACAATAATAAACAGGAATCCTGTGCCCCCACCATATCTGACGTGAGATGCACCAATCCCGTATATTTTCTAACCAGTTAAAAAAGACCTTTGTATATCGCGGAGGATGAATCGCAATCTTACCTTCTTCAACGACTTTCATTGCTTTTTCTGCAAGAGGTTTCATTTTAACGAACCACTGATTCGAGAGATAGGGTTCGATAACTGTATGGCATCTGTAGCAATGCCCGACATTATGCTGATAATCCTCTATTTTCTCGAGTAGTTTCCTTTCGCGAAGGTCCATAATGACCTTTTCCCTGCATTCAAATCTATCCATTCCGGCATAATCTGTTCCCGCATTTTCATTCATAATGCCATTCTCATCTATAATCGTAATTTTTGGCAAATCATGACGCATAGCTATATCGAAGTCATTTGGATCGTGTGAAGGAGTAACCTTAACGCAGCCGGTTCCGAACTCTTTATCAACAAAATCATCAGCAATGATAGGAATTTCTCTCTCGATAAGTGGAAGAATCAGTGTTTGACCGATGAGTTCAGCAAAGCGCGGATCTTTAGGATTGACTGCAACTGCAGTATCTCCGAGCATTGTCTCTGGACGAGTGGTGGCAACTGTGATATACTCATGCTTTCTATCCTTTAAAGGATATTTGATAAACCAAAGATGGGATGCTTTATCTTCATGCTCGACTTCGTCATCAGAAAGTGCTGTATTACAGCGAGGGCACCAGTTTATAATATATTTTCCACGATAGATAAGCCCTTTTTCATACAGGGAAATAAACGCTTCATTAACTGCACTGGAGAGACCTTCATCCATTGTAAAACGTTCACGGCGCCAATCGCAGCTCGCACCAAGGCGCTTGAGCTGGTCGAGGATACGTCCGCCTTTTGTTTTTCGCCACTCCCAGATAAGCTCGACAAGTTTCTCGCGTCCTAAATCGTGGCGGTTTTTATCCTGTTTTTCAAGATCGCGTTCAACAACGTTTTGCGTAGCGATACCTGCATGATCTGTTCCAGGAAGCCAGAGGGTTTCAAAACCCTGTAGCTTTTTAAAGCGTATCATTATATCCTGAAGTGTATTATTAAGCACATGACCCATATGAAGAATATCCGTAACATTTGGAGGTGGAATCACAATAGTATAGGGCTTTTTCTGGGGATTGATCTCAGCATGAAAAAGCTCCTTTTCAAGCCAGAATTTGTACCACTTTTTCTCAATTAAATGAGGATCATATACTTTTTCCATTTCTTTCATGGTTGCTCCTTTGACATTCAGCGATGAAAATCGGTTAGAAGCCCGATTTTTAACAGAGCTATATGCTGTCAAGTTTTGTTCATCGCATCACATACTTCTAATATATATAAAAAAAAGAGCAGTGAACTGCTCTATGCTAGGAACCGGAAACTCACAGGAGGATCAAATCCCTAACAGATAATCTATATCTACCTCGTTAATTGTTTCTTTGCGGAGCTCTTCCAATATCTGTTTGAATATCTGGCGTACTCGTTCGCGGGATAATCCAAGATCTCGTGCTATCTGTGCAAAGTTTTTCCCTTTATCGTTATCGCCGAAACCAAAATATTCTTGTATTATTCGCGCATCTCTTGGGTTAAGAGCTTCAATCTTTTTATTTATCTTTTCGTGCAACTTTTTTCTGTAATAAATCTTTTTTGGATCGCTTATATCTTCCCGGTAAGAGGGTGCAGTTACTTTTTTCGCGGCCATTCGAGAGAGTGCATCAGAATCTCCATACATATTTTCAAGAGGAACGATATCAGTGGTAGTATTCATCAATTCCTGCGCTTTTTCCTCTTTGACATCAACCTGTTCTGCAATTTCTTTTGCAGTCGCTTCCTCACCGCTTTTAGCACGATGCTTTCTTCGTGCATCCTCGATCTTGCTGATGGTTGTTATGGTTTTTGCAGGTATTCTTATAAGTCGGTTTTTTTCATAAATAGCATACTGAATAGATTGCTGTATCCACCACACTGCATAGGTGATGAGTTTGGTTTCCCTACTCAAGTCAAACCGCTTGATCGCTTTGATCAATCCAATATTGCCTTCACTGATAAGTTCGGACAAGCTCAGACCTTTCCCCTGAAATTTGCTTGCTACTCTGACCACAAATTTGAGATTACTTTCGATGAGTTTGTTCATGGCTGCTTCATTTCCGGACTGAGCTTTCGTAACCAGCTCGCGCTCTTCTTCGCGGCTCAGTGGGGGAAAATCTGCTATATCGGAAAGATATTTTTGCAGCCCCCTATCCTCTGCAGGATTCATAGGTATAATTTTTGCTGCCAAAAGTTTCTTTAATTTAGTTTTGAGCTACTACCAATTAACGTCTCTTTATCCTAATCCCTTATTTTAAGAAATTTATTTATTGAGTCTTAATCGCAACATAGTGATAGAACTGCGGGGGAGTCAATACATAGAGCAACACCGAATCTGCTTTATCGTCTCTCATTTTTTCAACTGCCTTGAGATACTCTTTTGTACTCTCTATTTCTTCATCTCCGAGTTCAAGAATAATATCACCAACATTGAGATTAGAATCATAAGCAGGAGAATCGATATCAATCTTGGAAACAATCACGCCTTTGTCAATTTTCAAATTGAACTGTTTGGCAAAATCTGAATCCAAGCTCTTCACTTCAATACCAAGCCAAGATTTTTCATCTTCAATATTTTGTGATTTGGAAGCAATACTCGAATCTGGAAAGGATTCCAGTTTGGCGGTCTTTGTAAGCTCTTTTCCATCACGTATGATCTTCATTGATATCTTATCGCCTACCTGTTTATTCGCTACCATTAATCTGAATTTATTTAAATTTTTTACCGGTTCACCATCAAATTCGATAATGACATCACGTTTTTTTAATCCAGCTTTCTCTGCTGGAGTACCATTTTCAACCTTACCTATGAGTACACCTTCAAGATTCGGCAGGTCAAGACTTTTCTGAAGAGCAGGAGATATTTCCTGGGGCAAAATGCCAAGATACGCTCTCTCTACAAATCCTTTATTAATAAGATCATCAATAAGGACTTTCACGATATTGATCGGAATTGCAAAACCGATACCAATGTTACCACCATTTACCGAAGATATCGCAGCATTGATGCCAATCACATTGCCTTTGATATCCACAAGTGGACCACCGCTATTACCCGGATTGATTGCTGCATCGGTTTGAATATAGTCCTGGTAGACGGGAGAGTCAGCACCAAAATTAAGATTCGCACGTCCCTTTGCGCTCACTACGCCAGTTGTCACTGTTCCTCGAAGATTTTCCGAAAATGGATTTCCAATTGCAATGACCCAGTCTCCTACTTCAATCCAATCCGAGTCACCAAGTGGAGCGGTAGGAATATCAGTATCTTTATCAACGGTAATTTTGACCACTGCAATATCTGTTTTATCATCCAGTCCAACTACTTCTGCATTATAGCTCATTTTATCGTTGAGGGTGACAGTTATCTTAGAGTTTTCACTCTTTCCTACAACGTGGTTATTTGTAAGAATATATACATCATTACCCTCTTTCTTGAAAATGAAACCCGAACCATAACCAACAGTACGTCTATTATTATTAGGTTCAGGAAAGAAAAATTTGAAGAAATCATCATTAAAAGGAAATGGAGATGAGAACTGCTTATAGTTACTTTTAGTTTCCCATTCAACTTTAATGTTGACTACAGTGCCGACAATGTCCTTAACTATTTTAACAAACGGACTATGTCCATCATTATCAACAAGTGGTATAGATGCAAATGCTGTTGTTGAAAAACCAACTACCAGCAAAAGAATGATCAGTGCATATTTCACTCTCTTGTGGAACATATACTTAACCTCCAATTTCGTTATGCTTTTTTTATTTTTCCGCTCTTGATGCAGCTTGTGCATACAGTCATTTTTTTTACTGTTCCATCGACTTCGACTGAAATTCTCTGAAGATTAGGATTCCATCGACGATTTGTACGCCTATCTGATTTACTTCTATTATGTCCAAACATTGGGCTCTTCCCGCATATTTCACATTTCTTTGACATAAAAACCTCTTTTATGTTTTATTCGTTTTAGTTTTAGATGACATTTTTCTGAGACCATAAATTTTGAAGCAAGTTTTTTGTGTCTTGCATCTTTCACAAAATAGGGTAAGGATTTATTCATGGCAAGAAAAAAAGCATTATTTTATATAGAAACACTTGGGTGTCCTAAAAATTTGGTAGATAGTGAAATGATCACCTCCAATATTCTGGACTCCGGATATGCTCTGACACAAGACCCCAAAGATGCTGAAATTCTCATTGTGAATACTTGTGGATTCATTCAGCCAGCAAAAGAAGAATCAATCGAGGTGATATTGGATTTTGTGCGTCTGAAAAAAGAGGGCATATGTAAAAAATTGATCGTTGTCGGTTGTCTCGTTCAAAGATATAAAAAGGAATTAGCAGAATCCATTCCTGAAGTCGACCTCTTTCTTGGTTTGAATGAAATTTCTGAGATCAGCCACATTCTCAACACTGCATATCCACTCGAAGATAAACGTTTTATTCTTACCCCGAAGCATTATGCCTATCTCCGGATCAGTGACGGCTGTGAAAATTTTTGCTCTTATTGTACAATACCATTCATTCGAGGTCCTGTTCACAGCAAGTCAATTGAGGAGATCGTGAACGAAGCAAGGCAATTAGTTGATCAGGGAGTTAAAGAAATAATCATAATCGCGCAGGATGTTGGAAATTACGGCGTGGATATTTATGGAAAAAGTCGTCTAAATGAACTCCTTCTTATGTTGGACACAATCGAAGACCTTCGTTGGCTGCGGCTTCTTTATTTGAATCCTCAACACATTACAGAAGAACTGCTATTAATTATAAAAAACAGTAAGCGTTTCTGCAAATATCTCGATATTCCAGTTCAGCATATCAGCGAAAATATTCTTCAAAAAATGAACCGAAAGACGTCCAACAAGGATATTATTCAAGCTCTCGATAAGATAGATGATCTTATTCCTGAACTTTGTATCAGAACGACTTTTATTGTAGGTTTTCCGGGTGAAACAGATAAGGATTTTGAAGAACTACTTAAATTTATACAAACACAGAAATTTGACCGACTTGGTGCATTCACTTACTATCAGGAAGAGGGCACCAAAGCTGCTTCTTTACCAGACCAAGTTCCAGAACATATCAAACAAAGGAGATATGAGAGATTAATGGAAATCCAGAAAACCATATCGCAAAACAAGTTGGAAAGTTTTATCGGCAAGAAGTTGTCCGTTATAGTTGACAAGAAAATCAAACCTAAAATCTATGAGTGCCGTTCAGAATTCGATGCACCGGACATTGATGGCATTGTTTTTCTTGAAGAAGCTGAAGCAAATATCGGTGATATAATCGATGTAGAAATCGTAGATAGCCTCGAGTACGATCTCATCGCACATCCGGCCAAATAAGTGGATGAATAAGGAGTAACAGCATGAGAAAAAGAATATTCAGCGGCATACAGCCCAGCGGAAAGTTGCACATTGGAAATTATCTTGGAGCGATCAAGAACTGGATCGGTCTTCAGGATGAGTACGACTGCATATGGGGTATCGTTGATTTCCATTCTATGACCATTCCCTACGATCCCGAAGGAATGGAAGGGCGCGTGATAGATTGTGCTGCGACATATCTTGCTGCAGGTCTTGATCCCCAAAAGTGTGTGCTCATGATCCAGTCAAAAGTAAAAGAGCATACTGAACTAACATGGATATTGAATACAGTTACTCCCGTCTCATGGCTTGAGAGAGTGCCCACTTTCAAAGACAAATCCAAGCGTTTCAAAGATAACATAAATATGGGTTTGATGGACTACCCCGTACTCATGGCAGCGGATATTATTCTCTATAAAGCAGAAGCAGTTCCTGTAGGTGAAGATCAGCTCCCACATCTTGAGTTATCACGCGAGATAGTGCGCAGATTCAACAGCACTTTTGGAAATGTTTTCCCCGAGCCAAAAGCAATTATCAGACAGGGTGCACTTATCAGAGGTCTTGATGGACAGGCAAAGATGAGTAAATCACTTGATAACTGCCTATATATTGATGACACTCCTGAAGATATCTGGAAAAAGCTGTCGGTTGCAGTTACTGACCCTCAAAGAGTACGCAAGACCGATCCGGGAAATCCCGACGTGTGTAATGTTTTCTCTTTACATCAACTCTTCTCGAACGATGAGCAAATCGAGTATTGTGCACAAGGATGCAAAACTGCGGGGATAGGCTGTATCCAATGTAAGAAGATCCTTTCTGAAAATATTTCTCAGGAACTCGCTCCAATCAGAGAAAATAAGCAAAAGCTTCTCAATAATATGGATTATATTAAGGATGTTCTCACCGAAGGTGTTGCTCAAAGTCAAAAGATCGCATCGAAAACAATCGAAGAAGTATACGAAAAGATTGGTACGAACTATAAATTCATGAAATAATAGTTCTGAGCAGTATCAGAATTCCTGCCCTGTTCATCCTCATTGGGGAAATAATCCTTCTCTTTGTTTTCAGGAAAAATCATGAAGATAATCTTTCTTTAATATCCCCTCAAATTTCTTTAAATAATTTGACAGTAAAATGCCAGCTGTTGCTTTTATGTTCCATTAAAATGACTTAGGTTGAACTTTTATGTACTCAATATTACTTATAATACATGTGATCGTCTGTATTTCTTTGATCGTCTCGGTTCTTTTGCAGTCCAGTAAAGGCGGAGGACTTGGCGGTGCTTTTGGTGGTGGGGGTGGAGATACGCTTTTTGGCGGACAAACCGCTTCCAATTTCCTTAAAAAAACCACACGTGTTCTCGCAGTATCTTTTATGGTACTTACCATTCTGCTCGCATTGACCCTCAAGCCGACTAAAATGCAAAAAGAAGCCGGACAGGTAGCTGAGGAACTTCAAAAGGAAATCGATAAAAACGACCAGACTCCACAGGAAGTTCCTGCAACATTGCCCGAAGGTTTCGAGGTGATACCGGAAGAATCCGGATCCCAAGGCCAATAATTTTTCTTGTGCAGAAGTGGCGGAACTGGCAGACGCGCAAGACTAAGGATCTTGTGTCCGTAAGGATGTAGGGGTTCGAGTCCCCTCTTCTGCACCACTCATATTTTATACAATCTTCTGCGCCCGTAGCTCAACTGGATAGAGCACCTGACTACGGATCAGACGGTTCCCTGTTCGAATCGGGGCGGGCGCGCTTTTATAATTTCAATTGAATTAATTTTTCCTCATTTTCTTGACTATTCATCCTTACAAAATTGCAAAATATATTAATTAATATTTTGGAGAATATTTATGAAAAACATAATCTCAGCTTTATTATTACTTAGTTTTGTGTTTATTTTGTCCTGCTCATCGAGCACAGGCACAGACACAAAACCTCCAACGATCACAATAACACAACCACAGAATAACGAAACGATTAATGATTCTATTTATACAATCCAGGTGAATGTCACAGATAATAAAAACATCATTTCGATTAGAATTTACATTGACTCCATTTTAGTAGCCAACAGCACTAGTAAAGATACCTGTAGTTACGATTGGCACACCTATTGGTGGACAGAATCGGCAGATCATACAATAAGAGTAGAAGCAATGGATGGTAATAATAACACTGCAACAAAGACCATTGATGTCACGCTTTCTGAACAAGCATACATAGTTCCCAAACTGCTGACGCCAGCCGATAATTCAACGCAGCAAAATCCACTAAACTTCTCATGGACCGCTCTGTCGCAAGCTGCTCAATATGAAATCCATATCACAATTAATGACACTCCATTTATTAATACATCAACAACCACAACCTATTCTAATTCATTCCTGATCTACGGACCTGCAACCTGGCAAGTGAAAGCTCAAAATGTTCTTGGTATGGAATCAAAATTCAGCGAAATATTTCACTTTACACTTAACGAAACGAAAAATTAGGATATTTTTAACAAAGAATTTTCGCTATTTTAAGGCATACCCCCAAAAATTCGAGGAAGATTCTCGGTGCAGTGCATGAATAAAGCGTTTGCAGAGAAATCTTCGTGGAAAATTACTTTTAGAAAAACTGTTAATTTTAACCCCACTGTTAAGTCAATTACAACTTCCATGCTAAGCTTGATATGACAACATTATATTTTCCCATAACATATCGAACCTATGGTGCTCTTTTCCGTTTTATTCATATACCAGACGCTTACGCATCCGGTTATAAATATTCAACACCTACGGCGTAGAAGGTTATGAATAAAAGATTGAATTAAAAGTTCCGATAGGAACGATATGTTTGTAACAGAGAGCGTAAGCTCTCATAACCAAAAACCAATGACAAACTTAGCTCCATAGGTGCGAAATATAAATTTTTTAATATCCGCATAAGTAAATT
>JAGHCS010000142.1 GCA_021160355.1 Candidatus Cloacimonadota bacterium | reverse complement strand
TTGTAGCATCTATCAACTTACCACACGCATCGCACTGATCGCCGCGTGCACCTTTCGCTCCGCAGTAAGGACAGGTCCCTTCAATATATCTGTCTGCCAGAAAACGCTTATCGTGCTCGCAATAATGCTGTTGCGTTGTCTTCTGTATCACGAAACCTGCATTGAGAAGACTCAGGAAGAATTTTTGGGATATTGCCGTATGAACCGGACGCGCAGTGCCGGAAAAATTATCAAAATCTATCTCAAGATTCTGAAAACTTTTAACAATACTGTCATGATAATAATCAACGATTTCGCGTGGAGTTTTTCCTTCTGCTTCTGCTTTGATTGAGATGGGAGCTCCGTTTTCATCCGTTCCGCTGATATAGATTACATCATTGCCGAGAAGCTTTTGGAATCGCACAAATATGTCAGCCGGAAGATATGCTCCGGCAACATGCCCGATATGGAGGTGTCCGTTTGCATAGGGTAATGCGCTGGTAACTAAGTATTTTTCTCGTTTCATTTATTTTTTCCTGATCTGATTTTTTACTGAATTTATCGCCTGCTGCACTTTTGCCTGATCGCCAAGATAATAATGATTCAAGGCATTCAAGTCATCATCAAGTTCGTAAATAAGCGGGATACCGGTCGGAATATTTAGCCCGACAATTTCATCATCGGAAATATTGTCCAAATATTTCACCAGCGCACGGAGACTATTACCATGCGCAACAATTATAACTTTTTTATCCTGCCTTATCGCTGGAATGATCGTTTTCTTCCAATAGGGAAGAAATCTCGCGACAGTGTCTTTAAGGCATTCTGTCAGGGGCAGGTCTTTTTCTGGCACACTCGCATACATGGGTTCATTTCCCGGATAGCGGGGATCGTCTTTTGTGAGTGCAGGAGGACGAGTGTCATAACTTCTGCGCCAGATCAGTACCTGTTCTTCACCGTATTTATCAGCAGTCTCTTTTTTATTGAGACCCTGCAATGCTCCGTAATGCCGTTCATTCAGACGCCATGACCTATCCACGGGCAGCCACATCATATCCATGTCGTCCATCACGATCCATAATGTTCTTATTGCGCGCTTGAGCACAGAAGTGAATACGATATCAAAAGTGAATCCTTCTTTCTGCAGCAGTTCTGCGGATTCATGGGCTTCACGAATCCCTTTTTCAGAAAGATCGACATCTGTCCAGCCGGTGAACTTATTTTCCTTATTCCAGATGCTTTCACCATGACGCAAGAGAACGAGTTTATGCATATAAATAACCTTTTTATCTAATTTTATGAAAAATATTTTTTAATAAATTTCAAAACCCTAATTTCGAAGTACAAATAAAATGTCAAAACTTAAATGTCAAAGTATATTTCTTATATGGCATTTGAGATTTGCTATTTGAAATTTTATTACACATTAGAATTTATAAATTAGTCATTTGCGAATTCTGCAGGGAGCCGCAGATGTTAAAATGTTTGCTCTATTTTATTATCTGTACCAACCCCTATGGCTAAGATTGATTTCCTTGATAAATGCTACGCGCTTCTTCGGGAGTTTTGCCTTCCACAGTGATCGCATAGATGGCTCTGCACAGACGGACAGCATTGGGTAGAGACTTCTGGTGGATGTTCCGCCCAGTTGCACTGCCCACAGCACCTGCCTGTATCTGGTCATACATACGAGTGAGGAATTCGTCCACATCGACAGATGATCCTCCGGCACAGATCACGCCTGTTCTTCCAGCAGCTTTTATCGCTTCCTTGAAGTCTTCTTTTGCCTGATAGGTGTCCGGGTAGTTCACTTTTACAAAATCTGCTCCTAGACATGCCGCGACACCAGTCGCACCTGCAATGAGATGGGGATCTTTTTCATTGGCAACTGCTTTCCCACGCGGGTAGATCCAGAGTATTGCAATGAGTCCGTTTTCATGCGCATTGCGTATCACCTGAGCTGCGGTCTGGAGCATTATGTCCTCGAATTCACTGCCAAGATATACTGTATAACCCACACCGAGAATCTTGAGGTCGCTGATATTCTTGAAATGAACAACCTGCTGAACTGTATGGATGAGCGGACTGAGCGGATCGCGCTGTGAGGTTTTGACAAGATTGCTCTTCGAGTTGAGCTTCACCACATAGGGGATATTGCGATAATTATCTCCATACCTGGAAATCAAGCCGAGTTGAGTGGCAAATGCACCGATCGGGGACTGTGCAGCAATCTTGAAAAGATGCTCGGGATCGGCATCCTCAAGAGAAATTCCTTCCCCGTAGAAATCATCATTAAGGTGCTCTATTTTCTGATCTCCGGCAAAAAGCATGAGTCGTCCGCTTTTACGGGTAATCTCCTGATAATTAAAAATAAAGGTGCCCTTCACCTCTTTAGGAATATCCACTGGTACGCACAGTTTATCTTGCATATTTCATCCAATAATTTTTATAAAAAGGAGTGCCCCTGACGGTACACGAACACTCCCTTATAAAGTAATGTTTTATTTGCCTATTCTATCAAGAAAGCCCTGAATAAGATCGATCGGGAGAGGGAATACGATGGTGGAGTTCTTTTCCGTAGCGATTTCGTTAAGCGTTTGCAGGTATCTGAGCTGGATGGAAGCCGGGTTTTGGGCGAGTACTTTTGCTGCTTCTGCGAGCTGCTTGGATGCCTGGAGTTCACCTTCTGCATGGATGATCTTAGCACGGCGTTCACGTTCTGCTTCTGCCTGACGAGCCATTGCTCTCTGCATCGTGGAAGGAAGTTCCACATCTTTGACCTCGACCACGCTCACCTTGATGCCCCACGGATCGGTTTGATCATCGATCACTCGCTGGAGTTCTATGCTTATCTTATCTCTTTCGGAAAGGAGTTCATCGAGTTCTGATTTACCGAGAATGTTCCTCAACGTGGTTTGAGCGATCTGCGAAGTTGCCTGTACATAGTTCTCAATTTTGACCACAGCATCTTCCGGGTTGATAACGCGGAAATAGACCACTGCATTCACTTTGACCGGCACGTTATCCCGCGTAATAATATCCTGCGGCGGCACGTCCATGGTAACGGTACGAAGCTCAATCTTTACCATTCTGTCAATGAATGGGATGAGCAAAAACAGTCCGGGACCCTTTGCCCGAAGCAATCTTCCAAGGCGGAACACGACACCGCGTTCGTATTCACGAACGACACGTATTGCCTTGAACAATATAATAAGCCCGAGCACAACTATTATGATAATTGTTTGCATGTAAACCTCCTGTTTTGAGCTTTACTGGATATAGCTATGAGAGGGGATGTGTTGTCAATTTATTTAAGAAAATATATAGTTAGTGAATATGAAACATGAAATTCGAAATTTGAAATTTGAAATTGGAAATTTGACTCGACTTCGTTTCGTTGTGACTGGCTTGAAACTTGAAATTTGAAATTGGGGAAGAGTTGTAGTATTACCATTATGT
>JAGHCS010000233.1 GCA_021160355.1 Candidatus Cloacimonadota bacterium | reverse complement strand
TTTTTTAATTTCATTATTATTAATATTAAAGAATATTTATGATATTCTCTATTCAAATCATTTTTTTACTAACTAAAATTTTGTTGTCAATAATTTTATTAAAAACGTTCAATCTCCTATTAAACCTTATAAAATCAAAGCATTGCTTGAGAAAAAGTTCGTATTCGTTAATCTTGTTCATCGTTAAATTTCATTTCTTTGATCTGATGTTTCATTTCAATTTTTATTACTTACCATAATGAGGATTAAATCATTTTTTGTAAAATTTTTTAAATTAAAAATTCTTGTCAACTGAAAATTCTTGACCGATAAAATATGAAAATCTCATTACATATAAATTTTAAATGAGATACTATGAGCAGAATTAAAATATTAGAAGAAAAAGTAATAAACCACATTGCAGCTGGTGAGATAATTGAAAGGCCGGCTTCTGTAGTCAAAGAACTCGTGGAAAACTCCATCGATTCTAATGCATCTAAAATAGTGATCAATATTGAGGATGGCGGCAAGAAACTTATTGAGGTTATTGATAATGGAAGCGGAATGACTGGAGATGATGCATTACTCTCTGTAGAACGTCATGCCACAAGCAAGATATATTCTCTTGATGATATACAGAGCATTTCCACTCTTGGTTTCCGAGGAGAAGCGCTTCCAAGTATTGCTTCAGTCTCTGATATGGAAATTATCTCTTTATCGCAAAATGAGAAAAATAAACCTGCTTGCCTTATTCATATTAAAGGTGGAGATATCAAAAATGTATCGCAAACAGGGAGTATTCCCGGCACTATTATTCGTGTACGAAATCTTTTCCACAATGTTCCTGCGCGCCAAAAATTTCTTAAAACCACTCAGACCGAGATGCAGCACATCACGCGTACCATTCAGCACCTTGCTTGCACCCATCATGAGATCAGCTTTAAACTCGTTCATAATAATCGAGAAATCTTGAACTATCCAAAAGTGGAATTCCTGGAAAAGCGCATTGTAGAAATCTTTGGAGATAATTTTTTTAAAAATAATGTAATTCCTGTTCAGACATCTCAAGAAGGTTTAAAATTACAGGGCTTCATCGGTTCATATCATGAAGATGCAGAATGGCAAAAAATTCATTATTTATACATAAATGGAAGATATATCAGTGATAAGATCGTTTATAGTGCTATAAAAAAAGCTTACGAACCCTTTACCAAGAAGAGTCTTCTTAAAAACCAACTTCCTCTTTATATTCTTCTGCTCGAGCTTCCCGGAAATCTGATCGATGTAAATGTATCCCCCACCAAAACCGAGGTGCGTTTCAAGGATTCACGAATAATATTTAACTTTATCAAAACCTCTCTCACAAACTCATTGCTTGATTATGAACGGCAGAAATACGCCGAACTCCAGCAGGAAAATACGAAACCCAAAGACCTTTCATCGAGTTTAGAAGGGAGAAGTCAAAGATCAATTCATAAGAGTTTTCTCCACAATAATACTTCTGGGCACCAGGATCAACGCACAGACCTTTTCACTAAGACCCAAAAAGATGTGCAGCTTGCGTATTTATTTGAAGATAACGTTGTAAAAAACAAAAACAAGATCATCGAATCGGAAATTGTAAATCCGTGGCAAATAGATAATTCATTTATTGTTGTAGAAATTAAAAGCGGAATGCTTGTTGTTGATCAGCATGCAGCCCATGAGAGAGTCCAATATGAAAAGATCAAACACAAACTCGAGCATAATGAAAAGGGATTGGAAGGTCAAAAGCTCCTCTTCCCTCTTGTGATCGACCTGCCAAAGCATTTGCAGAAGATCATTCCGGATTTTATCGACGAATACCGTGAAATGTTCGTGAAGGTTGGTTTTAAAATAAAAGTTTTCAGCGGTAATTCCATCATCGTAGAAGAAATCCCCAAAGATCTGCAGGAATGGAAAAAGGGAGATATACTTGTTGAGATTTTTAAACAGATCGAGGAAGAGTTTTCACCTGATGGAGATTTCAGGGACACGCTTGCAAAATCCTATGCCTGTCATGCTTCAATTAAACTTCATCAAAAATTGAGTAAAAAAGAAATGCTTGAACTCATTAATCGTTTATTTGCCTGCAAGAATCCCTTTTTCTGTCCACATGGACGCCCTACTATAATTGAAATCACTTTTGAAGAATTAAAAAAACGATTCAAGCGCATATAAAAAAAAAGCCCGAAGAAAACTCCTCGGGCTAAAAAGAACTCTACAAATTTCTTAGCGAATTACCATCACTTTGTGAATGTTTTCTACATCATCTGTTACGATTCTTGTAAAATATACACCAGTGGGAACTTCACTTCCATAATTATCAGTTCCGTTCCAGCTTACAGAATGGATATCAGCGAGCATGTCTTCATTTGAGAGATTTTTCACGAGCTGTCCTTTGATATTATATACATCGACAGACACATGTGCCGCTTCTTTCAGTGAGAAGCTGAAGGTCGTCGTTTGATTAAAGGGATTGGGGGCAATATTGAAGTCTATACAAATTAAAGGATCATCAATGGAAACTGGAGCTTCAATGATCTCTACCAAATCAAGAAAAAGTGCCGCTCCATCATTATAATTATCATCAACTGCTTCTCTCCAGGCAATATAGATATCTTGACCAGCGTATCCATCGAGAGATTCGGTATATTTTACCCAGCCAGTATCAGCTGCAGCATAAGTTATCGAAAAAAGAGTATTTGTAAAACTTGCCATTAGATTATCAGTTGTAGAGACAAGAATTTCAATATAATCGGAATAAAGGTCAGAAAATTTTCGCATCCAAAATGAAAGAGAATCACCAGAATTTACTGAAGTTTGTTTCGATACTAACCACTGGTCATTAGCTACAGCACCTCCTGTTGTCCATGTACAAAATGCCATTGCGCTTCCGCCCAATCCATCAGGTGTAGGGGTTACAATTCCACCAACCCATCCTGGTATCGGTGTAGTCCCAACGGTTATTCGCTCCCAACCAGTACCACCATCAGGACTGTATTTCACCCAATCAACTGGTGGAAAAGTTACATCTTCGAAGGATTCATCCAAATCCCTTGTAGGATATGGAGATGATGGACCGCTAACCATCAAAGGATTATCATAATCTAATTGAATATTAAAATCCCTTTCGTTTGCATACACCTGTGATGTAAATACTAATCCTACTAATAAAACCAAAATTAAAATTGCTTTTTTCATATGTGTTACTCCTATTTTGTGAT
>JAGHCS010000205.1 GCA_021160355.1 Candidatus Cloacimonadota bacterium | reverse complement strand
GATATTAAGAAACTTATTGTTGTAAAATAATGTATTAACTATATAACCAATCCCGGGTTCGCCAACCGGCGGATCCGGGGTTCTTTTTTCGGATTATGAAAAAATATTTACTCTTCCTTTTATTTATATCTCTTACTTCTTTGCTTTTCTCCCAATCCTTTCGTGACGAAAACACTGTTGATCTACGAATTTCAAATGCTAGAACGGATAATGGTGTTTTTAAAATGGATGTTGAACTAAAACGCACTTCCTCATGGCCTTTTACTGTTCCGAATATTGGTTATGATGACCTCTTGTGGAATGGTGATCTCCAATTTAGTTATAATACACTTGGATTTACGGAAGATCCAACATTTACAGACCTCAACCCGAACCTTGATACCGCAGAATATAGTATTGCAATATCATCTGCGGGAATATCATTGACCTTCTCAATTATCGGTCCCATCTCACCGACTACGACCTTGTATAATCCCACATTAAATGAATGGGAGCCGGTTTGTTCTATCGAGTGGAATATTTCCGATCCTTACCAGAATTCCGGAATTGATTGGTCAACATCGGGGACCGGATTAATATCGGCTGCTGGATTCCCTTCGGGCTTACTTACAAATACTTTTTATGGTTCAGGAGATATTTCTTTACTCTCTGCGGAACCTTCATTCATAGACCCTGTACTCTGTAATATACAGAGCGCCCCCAACCCATTTGGCTCATATTCACCCTCAACAGAATTATTTATAACTTCTCCCGATAAGGGGCAGATGGAGTTGAATGTCTTTAATATTAAGGGGCAGCTTGTAGGTACGTTGTTTAATAATCCTGTCCAAAAAAATCAGGATATTCAGCTTTCATGGGATGGCAAAGATTCCCATGGCAATGATCTTTCTTCTGGTATTTATCTTTACCAACTTCTTATTGAGAACAAATTGTTCGAGACAAAAAAGATTGTGTTGATCAGATAACCAATTTTTTTTAAACATAAAAGAAAGGCTCGCAAAATTTGTGAGTCTTTTTTTATTTCTTTTGAATTTTTTAGCGGATTGGCATAGTAAATATACGTAAAATCTGAATATCCAATCAGCCTACTGGGCTAGCTTGCGGAGTAGGGACTTGTAATTAAACCTTGCGAGGGCTTTCTAACTATCGCAACGGTTGTAGATTAAGGAGATTCTTCGTTCCATTACTTTCCGCGCAGAATGACAACGCTGTTTAATGTAATTATATGATGTTTAGTAATTCGAAAATCTCAGATCTTCAATCTTCAATCGTTAATCAATTATTATATATAGGGGTTATTATTCGTTTGCCACATCATCTGCGTGTGCAAACATTTCTTTCAGGGAACCATACTGCTCAAAAAGCCCTAATGCTGCTTGCAATTGTGGATCCTGCCTTATAGAAATCTTGTTCCCTTCCTGAAGCCCGAACTTGTTGCTGATGATCTGTGCTTCAAGTGCATTTCTTAACCAAGGTTCAGAATCCGCAAGCTCTTCCTCGGTAAATTCAATATCTTTTTCAATAATGCTCTCAACAAAATCATCAAAGAGCTCATCGTCTACATAAAAATTTTTATCTATCTCTACTTTTGAAAGAAAATCTACTGCAAAAGGAAAGAACAAATTATTCCTGCGAACATCAAGTTCAAATGAATTCAAGGTGTCCTGAACGATAATGATATCTGGTGTTATACCGCCACCGCCATAAACTTCTCGCCCCGCAACAGTATAGAACACCACGGTTGAGTCCTTCACATGTGGACTCTTTTTTGTGAGATCGATTCGCCCATTCTTTTTGATGGCATCTTCATTCGCATCATTATGAATACAGCGTCCGCTTTCTATATAATATTTTGAAGTAGTGATCTTAAGTCCATAATTCATAGGAAGAGGGAAAAGCTGCTGTACAGATCCTTTGCCAAAACTGTTTTGCCCAACAATGAGTGCCTTATCCCAATCCTGAAGAGATCCTGAGAAAATTTCAGCCGCACTCGCACTTGCCTGATTCACCATCACAATGATCGGAATTCCCTCAAAGGCATAATTGTCTTTAGTGTAAAATTTTCTATTAAAGGTGGCGATCCTTCCTTTTGTTTCAACAACGAGTTTGTTTTTCGGAAGGAACTGGTCCACGGTTTCGATAGCTGTGCTGAGTAATCCACCGGGATTTGAGCGTACATCAATAAGCAATCCTTTGATGCCCTGCTTTTCAAGATCCACCATTGCATTATGAAGATCGACACCGGTACTTGCATTGAAGTTGGTAATACGAATATACCCGATGTCTCCGATTTTATAGGCATAGGGAACGCTATCCATTTTGACTTTATCACGTTTAATTACCACATCGAAATTTTGGGCAAGACCTTCTCTTTTGATGGTAATAGTCACTTCAGAGCCCTTAGGACCGCGTAGATGTTCCACTGCTTTTGTGGATGTCCAGCCCTCGGTTGACATTCCATTCACTGCAATGATCTCGTCTCCAGCCATAAGATTTGCTTTATATGCAGGAGTCGCTTCTATCACGGAGATCACGGTAATATAGTCGCTGTCTTCCGAAGAAATGTGAATACCCAATCCTCCGAACTCTCCCTTTGTGCTTGTCTGCAGATCCGCAAACTCCTCGGGAGTCAGCAGACTTGTGTAGGGATCGAGAGAATCCAACATGCCGTTTATCGCACTCTCAAAAAGTTCTTCAGCATCAATTTCTTCGACATGTGCCTGGTTAAGTTTAGTGATGATATCAGTAAAAAGTTTCATATAATCATATAAACTGCCCTGGGTGTTCTCTGCTTTTGCGTAACCAACTCTGCCTATCATAAAGCCAAAAATCAGTATGACCACAATGGCAAGTATTACTGCTTGTTTCTTTTTCATTTTTTTACTCCCCTGATAAATCTTTGTATCTTTGTTTAATATTTTTCATTATATCCTTATGAATTTCTTCAATATTTTTTGTCCCGTCTATGACCACTACTCGATCTGGTTCTTTTTTTGCCAGTTTAAGATAGCCCGCTCTAACCCTTCTATGAAAATCAATATCTTCGCTTTCAAGACGATCAATGTCCTCGGCTTTTGTTCCGTTATGTAACCGCTCAAGACCTATCTCGACTGGGACATCAATAATATATGTCACGTCTGGTTTTAGTCCAGTAGTAGCAATAGTATTTATTGTTTCAATTTCATATTCGGGGATTTCTCTGGCTGCTCCCTGGTAGGCATAGGTAGAATCATAATACCTGTCACAGATGACGATCTGTCCTTTTTCGATAGCAGGAATAATCCATTCAAGTGTGTGCTGGGCTCTGCTTGCCATATAGAGAAATACTTCTGTAAGTCTGTTCATCTCATTAAATTCTTTATTGAGGAGGATTGTCCTGATTTCTTCGGAAATCCGTGGTCCTCCTGGCTCTCTTGTAAGCAAAACGCTCAGCCCCAGGTTGCGGAGTGATTCCGCGAGAAGCCTTGCCTGGGTGCTTTTCCCGCACCCTTCTATACCTTCAAATGTGACGAAAAGACCTTTTTTATTCATAATATAAAATGGCACGCCCGGAGGGAGTCGAACCCCCAACTCACGGATCCGAAGTCCGTTGCTCTATCCAGTTGAACTACGGGCGCAGCGTCACTCCATTTGCCGAAAGAAGTAATTTCTGTCAATTATTCTGTGTCATAAATAGATGAAGGATTTCATTTAATTATTGACATCCTATCTTCGCTCAAGAGCTAATAACCATACGTGAGTTTGCCTATATGAAAGGATATATAACCTCAAAGCTTCTTAAAAAATTCCTCGTTGCAGGAACTGCGCTCCTCATAGTTGTATTTGGTGCAACGGCAGTGTATTGGGTTATTGCTGGCGATTCATATTCTATGCTCGATTGCCTGTATATGACTGTCATCACTATCTCTACTATTGGATATTCTGAGATCATTGATCTTTCCGGAAACAACTTCGGCAGGATCTTTACAATGATCATAGCCTTTACTGGTGTCGGCATTCTCACCTATGTGATTTCAACGATAACCTCGTTTACGGTCGAAGGGGAATTAAAAGCCACCTTCAGGAGAAGAAAGATGGAAAAAAAGATCGAACGTCTGAAAGATCATTATATTGTATGCGGTGTGGGACAGGTTGGTCTCCATATTATTAACGAACTATACGCAACTGGCAGGAATAGTGTGGTTATAGCTCAAGATAGAGAGCGAATCTCGCGCCTTGAAGAACGCTTCCCTGAACAGGTTTATGTTGAAGGAGATCCAATCGATGATACCGTATTGAAAAAAGCAGGTATTGAAAAGGCTCTTGGGCTCTTTGCTGCAATGGATGATGACAATAAAAATCTTGTCATTAGTCTTTCTGCCCGGCAGATCAATCCGAATATAAAGGTCGTGGCAAGCTGCCATAACAACATGAATGCAGAGAAGATGAAGAAGGCTGGTGCAACTGCAGTTGTCTCTCCTACCCTGATAGGCGGTTTGAGAATGGCTTCTGAAATGATACGACCGACCGTGGTCACTTTTCTTGATACAATGCTCCGTGATACGAACAAAAATCTTCGTATTGAAGAAACTCCGCTTCTTGATTCTTTTGAAGGAAAGCAGCTAAAAGATCTCAATTTGAAGCAATATAAAAATACTCTCCTCCTTGCCGTCCGCACAAAAATTGGATGGATATATAGTCCAAATGATACAACCACAATAGCAAAGGGAACTTCTCTCATCATTATGACAACCCCGCAGGAGCGCTCTGCTATTGAGAAATTTGTTTTAAAAAACAAGTAATTTATTACGTATTGTAGAGGGGTACTAATGCTCGAAATTAAAGTTCTATCATATCAAGAAATCCCCTGCCTTATCCTCAAAGGACGCCTTGACGGATTCGGCGCTGACCTTTTTGAAAAAGAAACTCACAAACTCTATCCTGATTCCTCTCACTGGATCGTTGATTTTCAGTATGTCGACTATATGTCCAGTGCCGGAATTAGGGCATTACTTAAAAAGGAAAAAGAGCTCCGAAAAACAGGTGGCAAGCTTGTTCTGTTTGGCATGGACCAAGAAGTAGCAAAGGTTCTTCATCTTACCGGACTCTCGGAACACTTCACAGTTGTGCCCGATCAGGAAGAGGCTCTGGCACATATTGGACATCTGAAAAAGGCGGTTGGGCATAAAGATGAGTTTACGATAACCGGACGCAGATACCTTTGCAATGGTGCAATAGAACCGAATTCTATGATCGATATCTGGAATAATGCAAAGAAACTTTCTGCGCAAAGTTTTGATAAAAACGCGCTTATACCTACAAATCTGAATGAACTCGGGATCTCTTTTGGGTTGGGCGGATTCGGCAATTCTGCCGCGCAGGCGCAAGAGGGCTTGGGCTTGTTCGTCTCATTGAAGAGTGCTGCCGGCGTATCTCCCGCTGATGGTTATTGCAGACCGGACTTCCTTTTTACGGGCACGCCCCTCGAGGTCCAAATGTATCTTGCTCAAGCTTTAAGTTTTTCAGGAGAACCATCCGTAATGATAAAGCAGGACGGGCACGATCACATCATTTTCGAAAAACTCCTCGATAACTTTCATTCATTTTTTGACTCACGGCTCGATGCTGTCCCACCGGTCTGGGGCTTTATTATATTAGCAGAAACCGCAACACTCCATACCTCAAAAATAGAAAAAGAGAAAGACCTTGCTGCTCTCCGTTTTACTGAGTGCACAGATAGAACAAGCAAAAAGGCGCTTATTATCGGCGTTCATTACGATGCTGATATACTTACAAAAGACGAGGGTCTAAGAAATCAATTTAAGAATTTTTCCCTTCTCTCGAGCTCTTCAGGTGTCTATGCACATGCGTTTTTATTGGACAACGACATCTCTATGGATAAACAGGACATGGGGATTCTTGTAGCACAAATCTCAAAAGCAGAATGCGTTAAAGATGTCGTGCATATTGAACCCATGACTGAGATATCAGATTCAAAATCGTGGATATTTCTTCCTTCTGCAATACGTCCCGCAGAAGAAAAGCAGCTTGCTATTGAAACCAGTGATGAAATTTCATATAATCCTGAATGGGATACGATAATTCGGAGGATCTATGCCGACTGCGGAAAGGTTATTCTTAACCCGTTGCATGGTGGTTTCACCTCAACTACATTTAATGTAACCAGTTATGACAAAGACGGACGGCGACTCCTGCCCACTGTTTTGAAGATAGGTTCAATTAAGAATAATGACAACGAGGTGAACGCATATCATAAATATGTGAAGAAATTTATCCTCAATAACAGCACCACCATCATGGGAACAACCACCTACAAGAACTGGGGTGGGCTGCGCTACAATTTTCTTGGTATTAATGGATCTGACAGCACCCTTGTGTGGTTAACAGATTATTATAAAAAATATCCTGCAGAAAAGCTTATCCCGCTTTTTGATCGTATTTTTACCGACATCCTCAAGCCATGGTATGGACAGCCCCACTGGGAGCATATTCATCCGTATGTCGAGCATTCACCCCTGGCTCTCTTCACCAACCTTTATGAGTGCCTTGAGCGAGAACTCGGCATTTCTGCTGATACTGAAAAACTCAAATGTGATGAATTGGATAGAGAAATTATCAATCCTTTCTATTTTCTCAAACATGAATATCCCAGACGTAAAGAACAATCAAAACTCTGGTATAAGGCGGTTACGCACGGCGATCTGAATATGCAAAACATTCTTCTGGATGAAAAAGAGAATATTTATATCATTGATTTCTCCGAAACAAAACCTCGTAGCATAATTGCTGATTTTGCCCGATTGGAACCTATCTTCAAGATCGAAATGTGTACAATCGAAAGCGCAGATGATCTTAAAAAGATACTCGAGTTTGAGCAGGGATTATTGCAACCGAACCAGCTTGGGCAGATCCCCCCATTTATTTATCATGGAGAAGATCCCATGGTGGAAAAAGCTTATAAAATGATCTGTAAACTGCGAGAGTATGCAAACGTGGTGACCCTTTTTGAGACGGATATCACCCCTTATCTTATCGCACTTCTCGAGTGGACATACAGCGTTGTCTGCTATACCCAGCTCAACATATCAAAGAAGAAATATGCTCTTTACAGCGCTGCACTTATGTGTGAAAAAATCCTTGAACTCGAGCAGAAAAAAGCATGAAGAAATCTAAAATGATCTCCTGGAACGTAAACGGGCTTCGTGCTGTACTTAAAAAAGGATTTGATAATTTCATTGAGAGTGAAGATCCCGACATTCTATGTATTCAGGAAATTAAGCTGCAAGCGGGTCAGGTGGAATTGAATTTCTCCGAATACCATGACTATTGGAATTATGCGGAAAAAAAGGGCTATGCCGGCACAGCAATTTTCACCAAAGAGAAGCCCATCAATGCTTTTAATGACATGGGGATCATCTTACACGATAATGAGGGGCGGATTATTACTCTGGAATATGAAAATTTTTACCTTGTGAACGTGTACACTCCGAACTCTCAGCGGGGTCTCACGCGGCTTGAATATCGCCAGGTATGGGATAAAGATTTTCTTGCGTATATGAAAAATTTGGAGACAGCTAAACCCGTAATTTTTTGCGGAGACCTAAATGTTGCACACAAAGAGATAGATCTGGCTCGCCCGAAAGACAATCGTCACAACGCCGGTTTCACGGATGAAGAACGTGAAGATTTCACTCGAATTATTGATGCGGGTTTTATAGATACTTTTCGGGAATTCAATCAGGAGGGTGGAAATTATACGTGGTGGAGTTATATGTTCAACGCCCGGGCAAATAATATTGGGTGGAGGATAGATTATTTTTTGATCTCAGAAGCACTGAAACCCAATCTCAAAGATGCATTCATTCTCCCGAATGTTATGGGTTCCGATCACTGCCCTGTCGGGATAGAAATAGAGTTGTAAAACACTTTCAGCGCAGAGAATAATATTACTTATATTCATCCTCGTTACCAAGCCCCTGCTCGTTAGCGTTTTTAGGGTGGTGCGTTCCCAAGGTGGGCTTTGAGAACGAGGTGTGGGATCTGAGTTTTGGGAACGAGTTGAAAATTTACCCGTTAATCAACACAATATGTACGCATTAGTAATCCTTTCATAAATAAAAAAAGGGAGCACTATGTAGCGCTCCCTGCCCTCAATAATTACAGATATTTATTTTGTAGTTTTAACCTGAAGAAAAACCTCTTTTCCATTCACGTCCCAGTTTTTTAGATTTTCTGAATTTTTTACTTCAACAATTTCAAGCGCCAGGGTTTCTTTTCTGATATAATTGGCAAATTTCTCAAAGGTTTCCTTGATATCATCGGACTCGGTAAAGAAAGAAATAATTATCCTGTCCATGATATCAAAATCTTCTTCTTTTCTCATGAACTGGATTTTATTTACCAGTTCACGGGCATTTCCTTCAAGCAGAAGCTCTTCATCGATCCGGGTGTCAAGCGCAACAAAGACGTCTCCATCTTCGCCATATACAAACCCCTCTTTATTTTGGGTTTCAACCTGCAGACTGTCCCTCGTTATCTTTACCTCGTTTGTGTCAATATCGAGGTGATAGACGCCGTCTTTATTCAGGACATCGATCAGATGGTTAGCGTCCATATTTTGAAGCGCCTGCGCAATGTGGGACATGTGCTTGCCATAGGTGGGTCCCAGCACTTTATAATCCGGTTTAATACTGTAATTCATAAAACGGGTTTTATCTTTTACATATTCTATATCATGAATGTTTATCTCTTCGATGATCAGAGCTTTCATCCGTTCAACAACACCTTTCAGCTCCTCCGGCACATAGAGCGTTCGCAGCGGTTGGCGTATTTTAATCTGTGCTTCATTTCTTGCAGCGCGCGCAAAAGACACAATATCGATGATATTCTGCATCTCTTTTTCTAGTTCCGGAAGAATCAGTTCTTCATCATGTTCCGGATACTTTTCCAAATGCACACTTTCCTTATTCGTAAGTGACTGAAAGATCTCCTCAGAAACATAAGGAGTATATGGAGCACATAACTTTGAGACCGTCAGCAGAACTTCATAGAGGGTCATATATGCAGCAACCTTGTCATTCTCCATACCTGACGCCCACACGCGCTTTCGAATACGGCGCACATACCAGTTACTCACATCATTTATCACAAAGGATTGCAGTAAGCGCACAGCACGGGTGAGATCATAACTTTCATTAAGGTCCAAAACTTTCTTTATCATAGAATTCAAGCGGGAAATTATCCACCTGTCCAGCTCCGGACGTTCCTCTGGTTTGATGGAATAATCTTTATATTCGAAATTATCAATATTGCCATAGGTCGCAAAGAAGGATGCCACATTTTTTAGTGTGCCTATAAATTTATTATTCACTTCCAGCACACCATCTTCATCAAATCGTGTAGGAAGCCATGGGGGGCTTACAGAGAGCATATACCAGCGTGTGGCATCAGCGCCGTATTTATCCAAAATTTTAAACACGTCGATTGTATTCCCTTTGGTCTTGCTCATCTTTTTGCCGTGTTTGTCCAGCACCATTTCGTTTACCAGGCAGCTCTTGTATGACGACTCTCCTTTTATGAAAGTTGAGATTGCGAGCATTGTATAGAACCACCCTCGTGTCTGATCAATTCCTTCTGCAATAAAGTCTGCGGGGAAGAGGTCCGTATCAAAAATTTCTTCATTTTCAAAAGGATAGTGCCATTGCGCGAACGGCATTGACCCGGAATCAAACCAGCAGTCTATAACTTCTGGAGTCCTTCTCATTATGCCGCCGCAATCCGGACATGTAAATACAACATCATCCACGTACGGTCTGTGAAGCTCGATGTCGTTCGGAACGGGAGTTCCATCAGCCAGTGTGCCCTTTTCCTGAAGTTCCTTTATCGAACCCGGAGAGAACTGATGACCACATTTTTCACAAAGCCAGATATTGAGCGGGGTGCCCCAGTAACGGTCTCTGCTGATAGCCCAGTCTCTATTATTTTCAAGCCAGTCACCAAACCTGCCTTCTCCAACATAGGAAGGATACCAATTGATCTTTTTATTGTTTTCGATCATCTTATCGTTGTACTCTGTCGTTCTAATGTACCAGGATTTGCGCGCAAAATAGATAAGTGGACTATCGCAGCGCCAGCAGAAGGGATAGGTGTGTTTGATCTGAGTTCGATTATAGAGCATTCCTCTCATATTGAGATCTTTTATGATGCCTTTATCTGCATTTTTGATAAACTCGCCAGCCCAATCAGTGATCTCTGCGGTGAACTTTCCTTCTTCGTCCACAGGACGCATAAAGGGAAGGTCGTACTGTTTGCCAATCGCAAAGTCTTCTTCTCCAAATGCAGGTGCCGTATGCACGATACCTGTGCCGTCTTCCAAAGTTACATAGTCGCCAAGAGCAACATAGAATGCTTTTTCCTGTGGTTTGATAAAGGGGAAGAGCTGTTCGTATTCTCTATATTCAAGTTCTTTGCCTTTGTATTGCTCAACTATTTTATAATCCTCTTTGAGGACGCCGAGTCGGGATTTTGCGAGTATCAGATATTCCTCCCCGGTTTTTACTTTTACGTAATCATAGTCTGGATGCACGACAAGCGCTACATTCGATATGAGTGTCCAGGGTGTAGTCGTCCATGCAAGAAAATAGGTGTTCTCTTCCGCTTTCGCCTTAAAGCGGATATACACGGAAGGATCCTCGGCTTCCCTGTAGCCTTGGGCTACTTCGTGGTCAGAAAGTGGTGTGCCGCAACTTGGACAGAAAGGAACGATCTTTTTATCAATATAGATCATATCCTTTTTCCAGTATCGGTTGAGTATCCACCACACAGTTTCGATATAATCATTTGTTAAAGTGATATAGGGATCGTCCAGATCGAGCCAGTAGCCAAGCAGATTTGTCATCTCGCGCCATTCTTTTTCATACGTGAAGACAGATTCGCGGCATTTTTTATTGAACTTTTCTATACCGTATTCCTCTATCTCTTTTTTGACTGAGAAGCCAAGCTGTTTCTGCACCTCGATCTCAACCGGTAGACCGTGTGTGTCCCATCCTGCTTTCCTGCGCACCTGAAAGCCACGCATTGTTTTATAGCGGCAAACTACATCCTTAAGTGTTCTGCTCATGGCGTGGTGAATGCCGGGCATACCGTTCGCGGTTGGAGGTCCTTCATAAAAAATAAACTTCGGAGAACCGTCACGGAAATCCTCACTCTTTTGAGGAATGTTGTGCTGTTTCCAGTACTCGCGGATTGGCTTTTCAAATTCTGCGGGTTTCGCCTTCACATCGATCTTCTTGAACATAGTGTAACCCCATATAATTTATTTTGAATATAAAAAAACCGCCACAGGTTGCCCCGTCGCGGCTCGACAGAAATGTTGTCAGAACCGGCAGGGCGGTGCATTAATAATTATAATACCGATGATTTTTTCTATATCCTTTATCATAGTCAGAAAAATTTCGCATGCCTGTAGTGTGTCAAGAATTTCCAACGAGTGTGCCTATTATTTGGTTTGAAGGATCAAGCGTTCAAGGTATCTGGACTTCACCTGTTTTAAAGCTAATGTTTGTTTGATTCCGGGCAATATAAGAATTACGCCCAGAACTGCTGCGTCGAAGAGCTTGTGACAAGTAATTCATGTACAACTCCAACTTAAGACATGCTCTGCAACTCGCCTTCCGGCGCAGCAGACATGTCTCAAGTTTCATAAACAGACTTGCTTCGTGGCGAAGCATGAAGCGAGAATGTGTCAATCATCGAACCACACTTTTAACCCTTAAAATCTGTTTTTTATTTATCCCGTTAAATCTCATCTTTATTTATTTAACTGGGATTTCACAGGATCATTACATTCGCTGCGATTCAAGTCTTTGCCTGAACAGTCGGGGATCGCTCACTGTCTGATATTTGCCTAATGGAGTGGTATATGAAACCTCGATAAATCAACTTTGCGAAAGTAAGGCAACTTTCGCAAAGAAATATTAAATCCCCAAAAAATTGACAACAAATGGACTAAATATACAAACCAATTAAGTAAAACAATAAACCTTTGGAGGTTTCCTATGAGCAAAAGGATTTTGATTCTTTTACTGATAAGTTTATTAGCTATACTTACATTCTGCACAAAAAAATCTACAGAACCGGAAGACGAACTTCTTCCTCCCACCAACCTAACAATAGGTCTCGTTGAAAACAACAAGATACAACTAAACTGGGTTGGCAACTCCGCAAACGAAACTACATATTTTATTGATAGAAAAATGGGCACTTATAACTGGCTGGAAAATTTCGGAGAAGTTGCATCAAATATAACATCCTTTACAGACAACATCCCCACAAATTCGGACACAGTTTTCTCTTACAGAATTCGGGCATTTGATGATGAAAATTATTCCGCATACTCAGACACAATTGCGTGGTTCTCTGTCAGTTCAGCACCTTCCAGTTTGCAATTAGACCAAATATCACAAGACACATTACAACTTTCTTGGCAGGATAATAGTATTGGAGAACAATATTTCCGCATAGACAGAAAGATTGATGAAAAGGGCTGGCAGATTAATTATGCTCATGTCCCTGCAGATACCACACACTTTCTCGATTATACAACTGCTTTGTATGATACATGTAATTATAAAGTATTTGCTGTAACAGGTATTAGCCAATCTGACTCAACAGAGAATTTCTTCGTTCCGTTTTTACCTGCTCCTTCCAATTTAGAACTCCAAGCTCTCGGTGCAACAGAATTAAAACTCACATGGCAGGATAATTGCCATAATGAAGATGGCTACAGACTATTCTTTAAACGAGGTGGTGGTGCATCCTGGGATTACATAAACCTACCTATAAATAATAACGAATATTCTGATGAAAATGTAATCCCCGGAGTAATGAATTATTACAAAATTTGTGCATATTATGAAAACGATACTTCGGGTTTTATTGAAGATGAAAT
>JAGHCS010000075.1 GCA_021160355.1 Candidatus Cloacimonadota bacterium | reverse complement strand
TCATCACAAGAATCTATTTTCTCTGTAAGAAAATTCAACAAGGATTTCTTATGAAAAAAACAACATTTTTAATTTTTATCCTATTGGTTCCTATTCTGCTGATCTCAGAAAATAAAGCCACATATCCTGACTATCAAAAAATTATTGAAAATACAAATCTAAATTTACGACAGCAAGCAGAATATTATGAACAATTTCGCGAAATACTAGAAGATTCGAAAGAAATGGATAACTATGACGTTACCTACTACAAAATTGATATAGAAATTGATGTTGATGCAGAATTTATCGAATCAGAAATAACAATGCAGGCACTTGTTTGCGAGGACCAGACATCGCAGATAAAAATGAACTTCACTAACAATCTCACCATAACAGACATTCAACAAAATGGCACATCCTTAACTTTCAGTCACGTTGACGATATCATAACTATCCAACTCGGTGGCAGTTACAACATTGATGACCTGATCGAGATTACAGTTTGTTATGAAGGTTATCCAGACGCTAAACTCAGTGACGGTATGAAGTTCGAATCACACAGCGGCACGCCGAATGTATTCACAATGGTCTCTCCCAAAGGTGCGAGAAAATGGTGGGCATGTAAAGATACACCTGCAGACAAGCCCGATTCTCTCGATCTCTGGATCACCTATCCTGATGAATATGTATGCGCATCCAACGGATTACTTGTAGAGCAAATCGATAATGGAACCGGTACGGTTACGGACAAATGGCACGAATCTTATCCTGTAGCAACATATCTTACTTCATTAGCTATTTCGAATTACCAAATTTACTCCCAGACGTATACTCCCGGTGATGAGACAATGCCCATCGATCACTATCTTTTCCCAGAACTGTATAATATTTGTGTAAATCTTTTTAGCATTACGCCTGATATGATAACTTTTTTTGCATCTGTGTATGGGGAGTATCCATTTATTGAGGAGAAATATGGGCATGCATTGTGTGCAAACTTGAGTTGTCTTGCAATGGAGCATCAGACGTGCACCTCATTTCGCAGCGCTTATGTTGGAGACCCGGGTGCAGAATCGACCATTGCGCACGAGCTTTCACACCAATGGGCGGGAGACTGCCTTTCCATCGGATCGTGGGCGCATGTGTGGTTGAAAGAAGGTTTTGCACGGTACAGTGAAGCACTTTGGGCAGAGAATTTGTATGGCCCACAGGGTTTGCATGATTTTATGAATGCTCTTGATATAGGAACAAATCTCGATCCGTGTCTGCATCGCGATCCCGATGGTTCTGCATCACAAATATTTGATATTGTGATATATTCGAAAGGAGCATGGACAATGCATATGCTTCGCGGGGTAATTGGTGATACTGATTTCTTTGCAACCGTGTATGATCTCATGCAGGATCCGCAATTTAAATATGGAAATTTTTTCACCGATGATCTGAGAGATGTTGCGGAAAATGCAAGCGACATGGAACTCGATTGGTTCTTTCATGAGTGGTTTTACAACGAGGGACGTCCATATTATTTCTATACGACCTATACTTCTGATATAGAAGATTCTTTGATAATTACAACTCAATCAGAAGGAACGTTTGGACAAAATTTTGTTATGTATTTACCAGTTTGTATCAACGGAATAGACTACAGTATTTTTGCTGATTCCGGTTTTAATTATAATTCACTTCCCCTTACCGACACACTCGATACTATTGTTTTTGATCCAGACAATTGGGTGCTGGATGCAGGGTATAATGAAATGATTCCTGTTGTTGACGAGATCGATGCAACACGCGGTGCAGTTCTTCTTGTATGGCAAGAGTTCTTTGATCCACAAATCGAGGGATTTAATATTTACAGAAAGCAAATTGGTGAAGACTATATAAAAATCAATGATGAAACTGTCACTGGCACTTCTTATTTTGATGAGGACGTGGTTGCAGGAGTTGAATATTATTACAAAATCGCAGCAGTGCTTGACAGTGATCAACAATACGTCAGCAAATTTTCTAATGAAGTACATGGTACATCCATTGATTTCAGCCTGGATCAGGGAATTCTTGTGATAGATGAGACCGACCAGATAAATCCAGCTTTCCCGACCAATGCCGAAGTAGATTCTTTTTATCAATATTTGCTGCAGGGATACGAATATACCGAATGGGATGTTGATGAACAGGGTGACTTACCTCCACTTCCCGAGATGGCAAAATACAGCAGTGTTGTATGGCACTCGGATGAAATGTTCACCTCCCAATTCATCGGCTCAGTATATCCTCTTAAAAGCTACTTCATAGCTGGAGGAAATTTGTTCGTGTCCGGCTGGAAACATCTGCCGGGTCCTTCCGATCTTTTTGAACAATATCTTCACACTTCACTGCCAGAATACAATTCCGATGATGATTTTGCAGGTGCTTATGGAGTTGATGAGCTTCCCTATCTCGACGTGATCGAATCCAAAGTTCCGATTGCCATGTGGGGTGATAACCTCAGCTATATTTATAAACTCTTTCCTGAAAGTGATGCTGACACGCTCTTTATGTATGACTCTTCAATTGATGCTCCGGAATGGGAGGGTATGCCATGCGCACTTCGGTATGACGGAGAATATAAACTCTATCTTCTTGGCTTTCCATTGTATTATATGGATGAAGCCGGTGCTAAACAACTCATGCATAAAGCCATGCAGGATTTCGGGGAAGTTTATTCGGTTGATCCGCAAATCTATGATGATATTTCTGTGAGAATTTTCCCTATCCCGGCACACAATGAGTGCACAATATCATATAC
>JAGHCS010000251.1 GCA_021160355.1 Candidatus Cloacimonadota bacterium | reverse complement strand
CTTCTGCATCTGATACACCTGATCAGCGATCTCACCTGCAGTCAAATCCCTTACAAGTCCACCTTTTGTGGATGCACAGAACAGGCATCCCATTCTGCATCCAACCTGCGTGGAAAGGCATGCGCTGTAGCCATATTTGTACTTCATCAGCACAGTCTCGATGATATGATCATCATGCAATCTGAACAGATACTTTTTCGTTCCATCCAACTGTGAATCAAATCGTTTTTCTACCCGCAGTGAACCAATAAAATATTTTTGTGCAAGTTCATTCCTCAAGATTTTTGGAAGAACGGCTATGTCTTTAATAGTATCAATATTCTGCTTATGAATCACATGGAAAAGCTGTACTGCTCGATACTTCTTTTCTCCGAGCGAAATTATTACGCTCTCTAATTCTTCTAAAGTATTAGATTTTAAATTGATTTTTTGCATAATTTTATTTATGATTCCATTTTAATAAGTCTGCAAAAATTGAAAATCCAAAAAATTAGATTAATTTTATGATCAATTTTCTGATAACTTTTCCTAAACATGATTTATAGAACTCTTTTTTCGCCTAACCCGTTGAATTTGTTTCTATTCAACTGGGGTGTCTTTTCGTGATTTTCGTGGTTGATTGGTTTGTTGACTGGATTCATTTATAGTTAACCAAAATTTTCTCAGCCACCTTCATTCCGTCAACTGCCGAAGATACTATCCCGCCTGCATATCCGGCTCCCTCACCTGCAGGATATAGTCCTTTTATACTCGATTGAAGATCATCTCCACGCACAATCCGAACAGGTGATGAACTTCGGGTTTCAATTGCTGTCAAAATTGCTGAAGGATACATAAAACCGGGCAATTTTTTATCCAACAATGGAATCGCTTCTTTCAAACTTTCATACACAAAATCCGGCAAACATTCTTTGATACTTCCTGGGGTTCTCCCGAGTTTATAACTTGGAATAACACTTTTATATGATGAAGAGGGCTTATCTTCAAGAAAATCTCCCAGAAGTTGAACCGGTGCATAAAAATCCCCACCTCCACAGTCAAACGCTTTCTTTTCCCAAATTCTCTGGAATTCAACACCTGCAAGCGGATCCTTTGAGGGAAAATCTTCCGGAGTCACACCTACAAGAAGGGCTGCATTCGAGTTTACATTATCCTGCGCAAACGTGCTCATACCATTGGTAACCACTCCACCTTTTTCAGTTGCAGCAGGAACGACCCAGCCGCCGGGACACATGCAGAAAGTATAGACTCCCCTTCCGTTTTTCAGGTGTGTTGCAAGCTTATATTGTGCCTGATTTAGTTTCGGATTTTTATAATTTTCAGCATATTGAATTTTATTAATATATTCCCGGGGATGCTCGATGCGCACTCCCATTGAAAATGCCTTTGACTCCATATTCACTTTCTTATTTCTTAGCATTTGAAAAGTACTTCTAGCAGCGTTGCCAATGGCAAGAATCAATGATGAAGTATCATACAAAGTGCCGTTTACCTGGATGTGTTTTAGTATCCCATCCTCAATTATGACATCTTGCAATTCATGCTCGAATAAAAATTCACCGCCAAAATTCTCTATCTTTTCTCTAAAAACTCTGAGCATCTTCCGCAAATTATCCGTACCGATGTGAGGACGGGCGCTGTAGGCGATTTCTGTGGGAGCCCCTGCTGCAATAAATTCATCAAAAATATATTTTGTCCGATGATCATTAATGAGGGTGTAAAGTTTGCCATCGGAAAATGTGCCTGCTCCACCTTCCCCGAAATGTATATTCGATTTTGGATTCAGTTCGCCTGTATTAAAAAATTGTTTAACATCCTTTACCCGCTCTTCGACCTTTTTTCCCTGCTCGATAATGAGTGGTTCGAGACCTGCCTTTGCAAGTACTAGTCCGGCAAATAATCCAGCGGGTCCGCTTCCTATGATGATCGGTCTTTGGTCATGTTTTGTATAATTTACTCTTGGTATTTCATAGTTGTACGGCTCGATCTCTCTGATGCGGTGTCTTTTTTTAAATTGAGCATATTTGTCTTCATGCAAGCTTGTTACAATTTTTTTCTCAACTGAAACATCAGAAAATATTACATCTACAGTGTACACAAAAAGGATATTCCTTTTCTTCCGTGCATCGATTGCTTTTTTAACTAATTTATAGTATTCAATATCCTCAGCTTTAACGTGTAGTATTCTGTAGATATCTTCTTTTATTTGCATTCGTGATGCATTGATCGGCAGTTTTATCTCTTCAATTCGAATCATTTATTCTTCTCTTTTGTCATGATTATTCCGTGCTTGTCGAGCCGTAGCATTAGCGAAGGCTGATTGGACATTGGATATTCGTCTTCTCTTTATTTTCTTTTTCCCAAGAATTGAACTTGCAGCATGCATCCCGGCCACGTATCCTGATGCCCATGCCCAAGCAAGATTAAACCCGCCCGAATCTCCATGAATGTCAATTACTTCTCCTGCAAAATATAAACCGGGAACAATTTTGGATTCCAATGTACGATCCTCAATTTCTTCAGTTGCTACTCCCCCTGCTGTGATCTGTGCATCCCGCCATGAGAGTGTACCTTTAATGACAAATTTTCTGTCCTTTAATTGATGCGTAAGTTTTTCAATTTCTGCACCGCTTAAGTTGGAACTCAATTTTGTTCTATCAATCCCGGCCAGTGCAAGTGTTGGCAGGAACATTCTTTTATTTATCAACCCGATCATAGAATCTTCTATTGACTTATATTCTAATCTTTGAAACCGATCAATAAGCTGTTTTTTCAAATCATAGAATTGTATCTCAGGAAACAAATCAACGTGCAGATTCATAGATTTATTCCTTATTTCAGGATGATGAACATACCTGCTAAGTTGCAATACCGGAATACCGGAGATACCATATTCGGTGAATAATACTTCTCCTTCCCGGGCATCTATCAGGCTTTCATCAGCATATAAAGAAACACGGGCATCCACTTTTATACCCTTCAAATGTTTTAGATACTCATCCTCAAGTTTGAGCTGGACAAGTGATGGATAGGGATCAATAATCTTATGCCCTAATTTTTCAGCAAGTGCAAATCCCGAACCATTAGAACCAAACTGAGGACTTGCTTTTCCCCCTGCGGTGAGAATAACTTTTCTGCTTAAAAACTCTTCTCCGTTTTGGAATTGAATCTTAAATTGACCATCCTCATTGGATATTGTAGATACTTCCCGATCGCACAATGCTTCCACATGAAGTCTCAGGCATTCAAAGCGTAGCACATCAAGGATCGCTCCTGCCTGGTCACATCTTGGAAATATGCGCCCGTCCTCTTCTTCTTTATACAGAATTCCAAGTTCCTCAAAAAATTCTTGTATCTGCAAGCCGTTGAATTGTGAAAAAACATATCCTATAAAAGCTGGATTGGTTCCATGGTAATTTTTTCGCTTCAAAGATGCATTTGAGAAGTTACATCGTCCGTTTCCAGTCACGAGTATCTTTTTGCCAACACGTGGCAAACGCTCCATTATGGCTGTTTTTGCGCCTTTTCGTGCCGATGATATCGCAGCAGTCAGCCCGGAAGCTCCTCCGCCAATAATTACTACATCATATTCTTTCATGATAAAACTCCTCGAATGCCTGAGTATATTGCTAAAACCCCCATTAAAATAATGATTATGAGTGTCAACTTTCTGAAATGCACTTCCTGTATCCTGCTGATGAGAATGTTACCTCCGAGCACACCGAGAATGACTGCAATGCTGAAAAACAAAGCATAATTTATCACCACTTTTGTGATGAGTCCGTAATAAATATAAACTGGAATTGTAAAAAGTGTCAGAAGCAGAAAAAAGGATGCAAGATGAGCCCGAAAATGCATCTTGCCTTTTTGCTCGTTTGCAAGAAAAATAATTATCGGAGGCCCACTCATTGTGATGCTACCGTTCAATAACCCACTGAAAAATCCGACTATTGCTCTAACGAATTTCTCATGCTTCACCTTAAAGCGAACATTGAAAAAGAAGAGTATTCCAAATAACAAGATAAAAATGCCGATTACGATCTTGAGTACATAGTCTGGGAG
>JAGHCS010000189.1 GCA_021160355.1 Candidatus Cloacimonadota bacterium | reverse complement strand
GTAACTTTAACCTCAGAATTCGTGCCGATCCTCTGTGGCGCTGCACTAAAAAATAGAGGAATTCAACCGCTGATCGATGCAATTGTAAAATATCTTCCTTCACCAATTGACATTCCCGATATCGATGCTGTTGATCCGAGAACTGGTAAGGAAAAAAAGATCAAAGTTGATGAATCATTACCCTTTTCTTCTCTTGCATTCAAGATACAGGTGAATCCCTATGTGGGTAAGCTGACGTATCTTAGAGCATACTCGGGCAAGATCAGTAAAGGCGATCATGTGCTGAATGTCAACACGGGCAAAAAAGAAAGAATTACCCGAATCATGCATATGCATGCGAATAAATCAGTGAACGTGGACAGCATTTTTGCAGGAGAAATTTCCGCTGTAGCTGGTTTGAATGAAACAGTTTCAGGTGACAGTATTACTGCTGTACAAAATCCTGTGTTACTTGAATGTATTAATTTTGCCGATCCTGTTATGTCGGTTGCAATAGAACCGAAAACTAAAGCTGATGAGGAAAATCTTAAGGAAACATTGCCGCGTCTTCTCGAAGAAGATCCAACTTACATTATTTTAGAAGATAAAGATACCGGGCAAACTCTGATTTACGGAATGGGGGAACTGCATCTGGATATTCTTGTTGATAGATTGAAGCGTGAATTTAAGATAAATGTAAATGTAGGAAAGCCCAGAGTCAATTATAAAGAAACTATTGTCAATGAAGCTGATGGTGTAGCAAAACTCGAAAGAAACATAGGGAATCATGGGCAGTTTGCAGAAGTACAATTGCATTTGGAACCTTATAGCGGCGAGTTCGAAGACACAAAGAAAAAGATACTGATCGAAAATAATACTTCTGAAGACGAGATACCAAAAGATTTTATTCAAGCTGTAGAAAACGGCATAATAGAAACAGCTTTAAGTGGTCCTATAACGGGGAACAGAATGGAAAATATCAAGGTTCTCATTTCGGGTGGTTCATTCAATCCTGTTGATTCATCAGAAATTGCTTTCAAGATCGCAGGTTCAATGGCATTTTCAAAAGCTCTTCAACATGCGAAATATGCACTACTCGAGCCAATTATGAATATTACTATTATCACTCCTGAAGAGTATATGGGCAATGTAATAAATGACCTTAACAGCCGTAGAGGTAAGATTTTAGAAGTTAAAGACAAAGATTCAATAAAAATTTTAAGTGGTCTGGTTCCATTAAGTGAAACGTTTGGATATACGACTGCTCTCCGCTCAGCATCTCAAGGTAGAGCATCTTATTCAATGGAATTCAAAGAATATGAAATGGTTCCTGAAAATATTTCAAATCAAATTATAAACAAAATGCGCGGTTATTAGAATTGAGGAGATATGAATAAGATAAGAATCAAATTAAAAGCGTATGATCATTTTCTGTTGGATAAGTCAGTTGTGGAGATCATAAGAAACACAAAAGGAACAGGTGCGAAAATTATCGGTCCTATTCCACTTCCCACACGCCGCAGATTGTATACGGTGTTACGTTCACCCCATGTTGATAAAAAGTCTCGTGAGCAATTCGAAATGAAGATTTATAAGAGAATTATTGACATAGAAAACCCAACTCCAAAAACAACGAATGCAATCAAGAATTTGAACATACCTGCTGGTGTTCATATAGAAATAAAAACCTAAACTATATTTAAATATAAATTTTTAGGAGAAAAAATGTTAGGCATAATTGGTAAAAAGATTGGAATGACTCGATTATTCACAGAAAATGGTGACTCCGTTGCTGTGACACTTATTGAAGCGGGTCCCTGTACTGTTACCAGTCATAAAACCAAAGAGAAAGATAATTATTCAGCACTTCAGCTTGGATTTCAAGAAGTTCCTGAGAAAAAACTCACTAAACCGCAGGTGGGACATTTCAAGAAAAATAATGTCGCACTTTTTAAAGTAATGAAAGAGTTTAGAGTAGATGAAAAAGTGATGAATGATTATTCTCCTGGTACAGAAATGAAAGTGGATATTTTCACATTAAGAGATAAAATTCATGTGACTGGAATATCAAAAGGAAAAGGATTTTCTGGCGTGATCAAGCGCCATAATTTCCATGGAAAAAGTGCCACTCATGGAACTCACGAGATATTTCGTGGAACAGGTTCTGTAGGTATGTGTGCCACACCTTCCAGAATTCAACGTGGCAAAAAGATGCCCGGGCAATATGGTAATGAGCAAGTTACTGTCCGCAACCTAACTGTGTATAAGATCGACCAAGAGAGAAATCTCCTTATGGTACGAGGTGCGGTTCCAGGTCATAGAAACAGTATTGTAATGATTCAAAAAACTAAGTAAAAGGTTTGTTATGGAAGCAATAAAGTATTCAAAAACAGGTGAAGAGATTGGAAAAGTTACTCTACCAGAACATCTCTTTGATACTGAAATAAACCGGGCTGTTCTTCATGAAGTGATCACATTTTTCAGGCAGAATCAACGATTGGGAACAGCATGTGTCAAAGGACGCTCTGAAGTCAGAGGTTCCACGCGAAAATTATATCGCCAAAAGGGAACAGGAAGAGCAAGAGCAGGTAGTAAGAAAAGCCCGATCAGAGTTGGCGGCGGTGTCGCATTCGGACCTCGTCCAAAGGATTGGCATATAACCATTCCTAAGAAGAAAAAGAGAATTGCATTAAAGTCAGCGCTTAGTAGTAAAAAAGACCATGTCGCTGTCATCGAAGATATTGTGATGGAAAATCCGAGTGCAAAAACTGCTAAGGATATCCTGAATGCAACGAAAATAGCGTTTACACGCTGCTTGTTCGTGATGTCCGATAACGAACCGAATTTGGTCCGCTCACTGAGAAATATCAAAAATGTTTCCAGTATTCGTGCCGAGGACCTCAATGCCTATGAAATCCTTCATGCAACAGACATGATCATCACTGAAAAGGCATTAGAGAAAATGAAAGAGGTGTTCAAATGAGCAAGGATCCAAGACAAATTATTATCAATCCGTTTATAACTGAAAAAGGAACTCATATTCAGGAAGAAGCCGGCGGTTATGTATTCAAAGTTCAGGTTGGTGCTAATAAGATAGAAATTCGAAACGCTGTGCAGGAAATTTTTAAAGTACATGTTCGCAAAGTAAACACCATAAATTGCAAAGGTAAACCAAAGAATCTTGGACGTTATCAAGGCAGAAGATCTGACTGGAAAAAAGCCATTGTTTACCTCGCAAAAGGTGAATCTATAAGCGAATTTGAAGTGATGCAGTAAAAAATGTTTAGTGCTCCTTATTTTAATTGACATAAAATATTAACTGTTAGGTTTTTAACACCTATCGCTAAAATGGAGATATAGTTCATGGCATTAAAGAAATATAAGCCTATAACACCCGCCAGACGGTATTATACGGGTTACTCCTTTGATGAGATTACAAAGGATAAACCAGAGAAATCTTTGATTGTTCCGGCAAAGAAAACAGCCGGAAGAAACAATCAAGGAAGAATAACGATCCGTCATCGTGGTGGAGGTCATAAACGGTTTTATAGAATAATTGATTTTAAAAGACATAATAAGAAAGGGATCGAAGCCCGAGTGCACTCAATAGAGTACGATCCGAACCGTTCGGCGAGAATTGCATTGCTTTACTATGCTGATGGCGAAAAACGTTATATCATTGCACCTGATAAGTTGCAGGTTAATGATGTGGTCATGATCGGAGAAAATGTTGAGATCAAACCCGGGAATTCCCTTCCAATAAGGAAGATCCCGATTGGTACCTTGATCCATAATATAGAATTCAAGCCTGGTCGCGGTGCTCAGATAGCACGCAGCGCAGGCGTAAACGCAGAGGTTGTTGCAAAAGAAGGTGGCTATGTTCATGTAAAAATGCCTTCCGGCACAATTCAGCTTCTTCGTTCAGACTGCTATGCAACCATAGGACAGGTCAGCAACATTGACCATTCCAAAATTTCATATGGTAAAGCAGGCAGAAAGCGCTGGCTTGGACGTCGTCCTCATGTAAGAGGTGTTGCCATGAATCCTGTTGATCATCCAATGGGTGGTGGTGAAGGTAAATCATCTGGTGGTCGTCATCCTGTCTCTCCGTGGGGTACACCCGCAAAGGGATTCAAAACCAGAAAGAAAAAGAAATATTCTGATCCCTACGTGATTAAGAAGAATCGGAAATAAGCGGAGGATTTGTTAATGGCAAGGTCACTCAAAAAAGGACCTTTTTACGATGAGCATCTCATGCTTAAAGTAGAAAAGTTAAATGAACAGAATAAGAAACAAGTCATCAAGACTTGGTCACGTCGTTCTACTGTGATGCCCGAATTTGTCGGACATACCTTTGCAGTTCATAATGGCAAAAAATTCGTACCCGTCTTTGTGACAGAATCAATGGTTGGACATAAGCTCGGAGAATTCTCTCCTACCAGAACGTTCCGTGGTCATAAGGATAAGAAAGAAAAACTCGCAAGGAAACGTGGTTAATTATGGAAGCGATCGCGCGAATAAAAAATCAAAGAGGTTCAGCAAGAAAAGTGCGTCTTGTAGCAGATTTGATTCGTAAAAAACGAGTCGATGATGCACGAGATATTCTGAATTTCTCGAAAAAGCGTGCTGCGCGCAGTATACTGAAAATACTCGATTCTGCCGTGGCAAATGCTGCAACTAAATCAGGTAAAGTCGAAATTGATAAATTATATATAAATAAGATCACTGTGGATGAGGGCATCACTATGAAACGCTGGCGTTCTCGTGCAATGGGTCGAGCTGATATGATATTTAAACGAACTCATCATATTGCTTTATCCGTAACCGATGATATGGAAGATTAGGAGGCACATTGGGTCAAAAGACTAATCCCGTTGGTTTTCGAATAGGTTTTAATAAAGACTGGGAATCCATTTGGTTCGCCAATACTCGTAAAGAGTACGTTGAAACATTTTATGAAGATATGCGTATCAAGAATTATCTCAGTAAAAGATTGTCAGACGCAATGGTCTCAAAAATAGAAATTTATCGTAAAAGTGATAAATTAACAGTTGTGATCCATACTGCACGTCCGGGTATAGTAATCGGTAGAAAAGGTGTCGAAATCGAAAAGGTAAAGCAAGAACTTATCACCTTTTTGCACATGAACACCAAAGATGACTATTCCAAACTTGCGATTGATGTACAGGAAGTGAAAAGACCTGAGCTCGATGCTCGTCTTGTCGGTATGGATATCGCACGTCAGATCGAAAATAGAATTTCTTATCGTAGAGCAATGAAAAGAGCTATTGAACGCACAATGTCTGCTGGTGCCGAAGGCATCAAGATCAAAGCAAGCGGACGTCTTCACGGTGCTGAAATTGCTCGAAGTGAAGAATATAAAGATGGTCGAACACCCCTTCATACCCTTCGTTCAAATATTGATTATGCAATATCCGAAGCTCATACTCGCTACGGTATTATAGGAATCAAGGTTTGGATCTGTAAGGGTGAGTTGACGCAAAAAGAGCATCATCAATCATAAAATAAGGTATTTGATATATGTTACAGCCAAAGAAAGTTAAACATCGTAAACAGCAGCGCGGAAAAAGACGCGGAAAAGCATATTCAGGTTCCAATCTGGATTTTGGTCAGTATGGTCTTGTTACTCTTGAAACTGCATGGATCACTGCACGCCAGATCGAGGCTGCTCGTGTGGCAATAACTCACTTCATGAAAAGAGTGGGAAAGGTCTGGATAAGAATATTTCCGGACAAACCTATCACTCTTAAACCCGCAGAAACTCGTATGGGTAAAGGTAAAGGCGCTCCGGAATATTGGGTTGCTGTTGTAAAACCTGGTCGTGTACTTTTTGAACTTGAAGGTGTTGATGAAAACGTTGCAAAAAGAGCGCTGGAATTGGGGGGACATAAGCTCCCTGTAAAAACCAAATTCATAACTCGTGATGAGGTGAGGGGTTAATATGTTGAAACCAAACGAAATCAGAGAAATGAATCTTGTTGAACTTAAAATGAAAGAACAGGATCTTCAAGAAGAATTTTTCAATCTCCGTTTCCAAAAAGTAACGAACAGGCTTGAAAATCCTTGGAAGATTCACGAAGTTCGAAAAGATATTGCACGAGTAAAGACAATTATTCGTGAAAAGCAACAAATGGATAATAAAGAAGAGTAGTAGGTCTTAATGGATAAGGAAAAAATGTCAGCACGTCATAAGCCCACAAGAATCGGGCTTGTTGTAAGTGATAAAATGGACAAAACATTGGTGGTTCGTGTCGAAAGAAAATTTCAGCATCCACTTTATGGAAAATATATTAGAAAACATAAAAAGTTTCATGTCCACGATGAGAATAATGAAGCCCATATCGGCGATACAGTAAAAATCGAAGAATTCCAACCCGTCAGTAAGACCAAACGCTGGAAACTCATCGAGATCATTGAAAAAAGCAAGTAGGAAATCTAGGGAGTTCTAATGATACAGCAGGAAACAGTTCTTAAAGTCGCAGATAATTCCGGGGCTAAAGTGGTGAAATGTATAAAGGTCTTAGGTGGTTCACGCCGTCGCTATGCTGGTCTTGGTGATGTAATCGTGCTTTCTGTTAAATCTGCTATCCCTCACAGTGATGTGAAAAAAGGCAGTTTGCACAGGGGAGTTATCGTGCGCACAAAGAAAGCAGTTCGCCGTTCGGATGGATCATATATCCGTTTTGGTGATAATGCAGTTGTGCTCATCAATGAAATTATGGAACCGAAGGGAACCCGTATTTTCGGTCCGGTTGCACGTGAGTTAAGAGAGAAAAAGTTCATGAAGATTCTTTCTCTTGCCCCAGAGGTCGTGTAGGAGTTTTAAATGAAAATCAAAAAAGATGATAAAGTAAAAGTTATTTCCGGCGAATATGTTGGTGTTGAAGGACACGTGCTGAAGTCTTTCCCTACTACAAATAAAATAATTGTAGAAAAAGTGAATTTTATGAAGAAACATCAGCGTCCAACTCAGCAGAATCCTTCCGGTGGCGTCATTGAGATGGAAGCTCCAATACATGTTTCCAATGTTCAATTCATTTGCCCGAAATGTGGAAAACCTTCCAAAGTTAAAATGAGAATTTTAGAAGATAAAAGTAGAATTCGATACTGCACTAAATGCGGTGATATGGTCTAACGAGGAACAATGAGTAGATTACAAGAAAAGTTCAAAAAGGAAATCGTACCTGATCTTACGAAAAAGTACGAAATTGCCAACGTGATGGACGTTCCCAAGCTAAAAAAGATCACCGTGAATATCGGTGTTGGTGAAGCAACCGAGAACAGAGCATCACTGGATAATGCACGTAAGGAAATTGAGGTAATCACAGGACAGCATGCAGTGATTACTCATGCAAAGAAATCAATATCAAATTTTAAATTACGTAAAGGTATGCCCATCGGTACGATGACAACCTTGCGCGGTGAAATGATGTACGAATTCGCCGATAAACTTATCAGTATTGTGCTTCCGCGTATCCGTGACTTTAATGGTGTTTCACCTCATGGATTTGACGGACGCGGTAATTATACATTGGGTATCAAAGAGCAGACAGTATTTCCTGAGATTGATTATGATAAAGTTGATAAAATTCGTGGTTTAAATATCACATTTGTGACAACTGCAAAGACCGATGAAGAGGGTCTCAACCTTCTAAAAGCTCTTGGTATGCCCTTTGCTCAGAAATAAAAATATTAAGGAATTGTATGGCACGTAAAGCATTAATTGTCAAATCTAAAAGAGAAAAGAAATTCAAAGTTCGAGATTATAATAGATGTGAACTGTGCGGGAGACCTCGTGCATATTTACGAGATTTTGGAATTTGCAGATTATGTTTCAGGAAACTTGCACTGGAGGGTAAAATACCCGGTGTAAAAAAGGCTAGTTGGTAGTCGGGGGATATATGGCAAATTTTGATCCAATCGCACAAATGCTCACGATTATCCGTAATGGAATCCAGGCAAAAAAGAAATTCGTTATAATTGATTCTTCAAATTTGAAAAAAGATATTGTACGTATCCTTCACGAAGAGAATTTTATCACAAAATATTCCGTACTCGAACCATCTGAAAAAGATGATCGCAAGTTCGAAGAGATAAAGATATATCTTAGGTATGTGAATGATTTTGAGTCTGTAATCAAGGGATTGCAAAAAATCAGCAAGCCCAGTAAACGTGTATATGTAGATTCGAATAATATTCCCGTTGTGTTAAATCATATCGGAATTGCAATTCTTTCCACCAACAAAGGTGTCCTCATTGATAGGGATGCCAGAAAATACAATGTTGGCGGCGAATATATCTGTAAAATTTGGTAAAGGGGTAATCAATGTCCAGAGTAGGAAAAAATCCAATTGTTATTCCTGATAAGGTCACAGTTGATGTGAAGGGACTTCATATTAAAGTAACAGGTCCATTGGGAACATTAGAACGCGATCTCAATGAAGGAATTTCTGTAAAAATTAAAGATAATCAAATAAATGTTATGCGCAAAGATGACGAAAAGCAAACGCGAAGTCTTCATGGTCTGAACCGATCACTCATTGCTAATATGATCGAGGGTGTTTCCAAAGGTTATTTGAAAAAACTTATGATCGTTGGAACTGGTTACAAAGCAGAAGTCAAAGGTAAATGGCTTGTACTCAGTCTTGGTTTTTCTCATGATGTGTATTTTGAAATTCCTAAAGAAGTGAAGATTGAGATTGAAAAGATCGGTCGTGCACAAGCAAGTAGTATTCCAGCTCTGCAAGCGATCATTGATTTTCGCAGTCATAATAAAGAGATGCTAGGCGCAGTCTGTGCTGCTATTCGAGATATCAAACCTCCGGAATGTTATAAAGGAAAAGGTATTCGTTATGCTGAAGAGCATATCCGAATCAAACCTGGTAAAGTTGCTGGTGGAGCAGGTGCCTAAGGAGCATATATGTTAAAGAAAAAAGTAAGAAAAAATATATTATTAAGAAATCGTAGAAAAGTTGCTATCCGAAATAAGATTTCCGGAACAGCAGAAATGCCGCGCCTTAGTGTGTATAGAAGCTTGAAGCATATCTATGCACAAGCCATTGATGATGATAACGGCGTGACACTTTGTGCGATTTCCACTCTCAGTCCCGAGTATAAAGAAAAAGCGAAAGACGGCATGAAACCTGTTGCAAAAGCAGGTATTATTGGTGAATTATTTGCTAAAAAATGTCTTAAGAAAAAGATAAAAAAAGTTTGTTTTGATAGAAATGGTTTAAAATACCATGGTCGTGTAAAAGCCCTCGCAGACGGAGCTCGCAAAGCCGGTCTGGAATTCTAGGAGTTTAATAAATGGAACGTGAAAGAAAACGTGATGAAAATGAATTAATATACGAGCAAGTCGTTGATACCAATCGTGTATCCAAAGTTATTAAAGGTGGAAGACACTTCAGCTTCAATGCTACTGTTGTTGTTGGTGATAAAAATGGGAAAGTCGGTGTTGGTATGGGAAAAGCAAATGAAGTGATTCCAGCTATCAATAAAGCGAAGGATAAAGCAAGAAAATCTCTTTTCGGGTTCCCGATTCGTAATGGAACGATACCGCACATGATCGTTGGTAAATTCAGAGGTAGTAAAGTTCTTCTTAAGCCAGCCGCACCCGGTACAGGTGTTATCGCAGGTGGACCGATTCGTGCAATTCTTGAAGCAGCAGGCGTGGAAAACGTGTTGACCAAATCTTTGGGTTCCAGCACAAAACACAATATGGTGAAAGCAACTGTTCGTGCACTTCAAGCTCTTCGTTCCCATGAGCAGGTCGCAAAATTGCGTGGTAAAACTGTCGCGGAACTGGTATCATAAATAAAGGTTGATCAAGAAATGAAACTTAAAATTACATTAGTTAGAAGCCCGATAGGACAGAAACCTAAGACCAGGAAAACTGTTGAGGCATTAGGACTTCGTAAGCTGCATCATTCTGTTATTCAGAAAGACACACCTCCCATCCTGGGTATGATTAGAACTGTCTCACATTTAGTAGAAGTTGAAGAAATCAAAAGAAGAGGTTCCAAATGAAATTGAATGAACTCAAACCTCCTCAGAATTCTCGTAAGAAGAAATCCCGTCTTGGCAAAGGTGACGGATCTGGAAAAGGTAAAACAAGCGGTCACGGTATGAATGGGCAGAAATGCAGAAGCGGCGCCAGCATTCCTAATTGGTTTGAAGGCGGGCAAATGCCTATTCATCGCAGATTGCCTATTAAGGGTTTTAATAATAGCAGATTTTCAAAGAAATATAGAATAATCTCCTTGAATGCACTTGCAGAACTAGAAGAAAGTATTATTGATATCGAACTCATGGAAAAACATGGTTTGATTGATACTCAGAATCACAAAACTCAAATGGTGAAAGTTCTGGCAAACAAGGAAAATAAATTTGATAAAAAGAAAGTAATCAAAGCCAACAGTTTTAGTAAAACAGCACTTGAAATTATCCAAAAAGTTGGCGGAAAAGCAGAGGTTGTATAGTGCTAAAATCACTATTTAACGTCTTTAAAGTACCCGAACTCAAGAAGAAAGTTCTCTTTACTCTTGGAATTCTTATTGTATATCGCTTAGGAAGCCATATTCCCACTCCTGGGATAAATACTGCAGCACTTGGAGAATTTTTTGCGACACAGGGCAATACCATATTCGGTATGATCGATCTCTTTGTGGGTGGAAACCTGAGCAAGGCAACCATCTTTGCACTTGGTATCATGCCGTATATTACTGCCTCTATTGTGATGCAGCTTCTCGGCGGAGTAATTCCTTATTTTGAAAAACTCAAAAAAGAAGGACCCGAAGGGCAGAAAAAAATTACCCAGTATACTCGTTACGGTACACTCGTTATCGGTATCTTCAATGCATTTTGGATAACCACTTTCCTTGAGAGTATCACAGCTCCCTCCGGTGCGGCAGCTGTTCCTTTCCCAGGTTTGATGTTCAAATTCATAACCGTACTCACACTTGTAACCGGTACGATACTTATAATGTGGCTTGGTGAACAGATCACGGAAAGAGGTATTGGCAACGGTATTTCTCTTATCATCTTCATAGGTATTATAGCCCGATATCCGAACGGGTTTATAAACATGTTCAAGATGGTTACAACAGGTACTCTTTCTATAATTCTTGCTATCGGAGTAATCGTATTTATGGTTCTGATCACTGCGGCAGTTATTCTAATTACAGAAGCGACCAGAAAGATCCCCGTGCAATATGCAAAGCGAGTCATAGGTAGGAAGATCTATGGCGGACAGGCAACTCATATTCCACTCAAGGTGAACTCTGCTGGTGTTATTCCGATTATTTTTGCGCAGTCAGTGCTCATGTTCCCGCAAACAATTACGACCTTTTTTAAGAATAGTGATTTCATGCACACACTCTCGAGCTGGCTCTCTCCCGGAGCTTTTCTGCATACGACCCTTTATGTGATCATGATCGTTTTCTTTGCCTATTTCTATACTGCTATTGTGCTTAATCCTACAGAGATCGCAGAAAATATGAAAAAATATGGCGGCTTTATTCCCGGAAGAAAACCCGGAAAGAGAACTGCCGAATATATAAACAGTGTGATTGTCCGTATCACCCTACCCGGTGCAATTTTCTTTGCATTCATCGCAGTTATACCGACGTTCCTTATTAAATACGCCAGACTTCCATTCTATTTTGGAGGTACCGGCTTGATCATTATTGTCGGTGTAGCGCTCGATACGTTGAAGCAGATAGAATCTCACCTTGTTATGCGTCATTATGACGGCTTTATGAAAAAAGGCAAATTGCGGGGCAGATCAAGGTGATCGACACGAAAAAACGCATAGTTGTGTTATTAGGTCCTCCCGGAGCAGGGAAGGGTACCCAAGCAGAATTTATCAAAGAGAGATTTCATATTCCTCATATCTCTACCGGTGAAATCCTGCGTGAGCACATCGATAAAGGTACACCTCTTGGCATTGAAGCTGATAAGTTCATGCACAAAGGCGACCTCGTTCCTGATGATCTTGTCTTCGATATGTTGAAAGAGAGAGTACAGCATAAGGATTGTACTCATGGAGCTTTGTTTGATGGTTTCCCCAGAAATGTTGATCAGGCGGAGATGTTTTTTCAAATGGATTATGTTTCCTCAAATGCAAAAGTCAGTGCGATTCTTATAGATATTCCAGATGATGAGGTTATAAAGCGATTGTCAAATAGACGCTATTGCCCGAACTGTAAAAGTATATATAATCTGATTCATAAAGTACCTCAGAAAAAAGCTGGAACTGCCTTTCTCTGTGATAATTGTGGAACAGAACTTGAGATTCGTGATGATGATAAGGTCGAGACTATAAAGAATCGGTTGAATGTTTTTCATAATGCTGCGGGACCTCTTATCGATTATTTTATTAGAAAGAATGTTCTCCACAAAGTGAATGGCATGATCTCTCTTGAAGAAGTATCTCGGCAGATCGCCAAAATTCTCGAATAAGTATGATCACGATAAAGAATGCCCGGGAAATCAAACTCATGAGGCAGAGCAATGCGCTTGTTGCCCTCATACTTGATGAACTGCATGATATGATCAAACCTGGCGTGAATGCCTATGATCTGAATGACAGAGCAGAAGCGATTATTCGTGCGCATAATGCAGAATCTGCTTTCAAGGGTTATGAAATGGATGATCTTGATCCCTATGAATATTCGATCTGTTCTTCAATAAACAGTGAGATCGTTCATGGGTATTCGACCAAGGATAAGATATTACAAAATGGTGATATAATCGGTATAGATGTGGGTGTCAAATTGAATGGATTCTGCGGTGACGGAGCCCGGACTTTTGCAGTTGGTACTGTATCAAAAGAAGTTCAGTTTCTTCTTGATTGTACAAAGAAAGCTCTTGAAAATGCCATTGCACAGTGCACGCCCGGCAATAGGGTCGGAGATATTTCTGCAGCAATTGAAAAAACTGCGATGGATAATGGCATACATGTTGCAGAATGGCTCACAGGACACGGTATAGGACGAATGTTGCATGAAGATCCGATAATACCAAATGTCGGTAAAAAAGGAACAGGACCTATGCTCAAACCGGGCATGACCATATCAATTGAGCCGATGTTCAATATTGGAACATCGAAAGCTGTAGAAAAAGAATGGGTGTATTACACGATGGATGGTTCATCATCTGCGCATTTCGAAAACACCGTTCTTATCACAGAAAGTGAACCAGAGATTTTAACGAAAACAAGGAGTTCATAATGGCTAAAGACGGCCTTATAGAAGTTGACGGAACGGTCGTTGAAGCGCTTCCCGGCACGAAATTTATCGTGGAACTGGAGAACGGGCATAAAGTTCATGCCCATATTTCCGGTAAGATGAGAATGCATTATATCCGCATTCTTGTGGGTGATAAGGTGAAAATGGAACTCTCTCCTTATGACCTGAACAAGGGACGAATCGTTTATCGTTATAAATAAATAAAAGGATTTTTTTTATGAAAGTTCGAGCATCAGTTAAGAAACTTTGTAAAGATTGTAAGATTGTAAAGCGCAAAGGGCGCATATATGTAATTTGTTCATCAAATCCAAAACATAAACAGAGACAAGGCTAATTAGGAGGCACTTTGGCAAGAATAGCAGGTGTTGATTTACCAAATGAAAAGCGAATTGAGATTGGCTTGACGTATATTTTTGGTATAGGTCGCTCAACCTCGAATGTGATACTGGATAAAGCCGGTGTCGATAATAATACAAAAGTAAAAGATCTTACTGACCAGGAAATCATTAAATTGCGTGATATCATCAGAGATGGTTATGTGATCGAAGGTGATCTGCGTAAAGAAAGAACCATGAATATCAAGCGTCTCATGGAGATTGGTTGCTATCGTGGTTTGCGTCATCGTATTGGTCTTCCTGTTCGCGGACAAAGCACACATTCAAATGCCCGTACACGAAAGGGACCACGAAGCAGCCGAGTCGGCAGGAAATAACAGGAGTACAGATGGCAGTAAAAAGTACACAGAAAAAAACAGTAAGAAAAAAGAAAGTCCGCCTTCAAGAAACAGATGGCGTAGCCCATATTCAGGCAACTTTTAATAATACTATTATCACAATAACTGATAAAAAAGGTAATGTGATCGCTTGGTCAAGCTGTGGAAAAAACGGCTTCAAGAATTCAAAGAAGAGTACTTCCTATGCAGCTCAACAGACCGCAAAAGATATCGCATCCAAAGTATTGAACATGGGTTTGAGAAATATTCATGTGAGGGTGAGTGGACCAGGTTCCGGAAGAGATTCTGCAGTTCGTTCACTTCAGGGCGAAGGTTTGAATGTATTGTCAATTCTTGATACAACTCCCATTCCTCATAATGGTTGTCGTCCACCCAAACGAAGAAGAATATAAAAGGATTCAGAATGGCTAGATTTTTAGGCTCAAAATGTAAATTATGTAGAAGAGAAGGCGTTAAACTCTTTTTAAAAGGTGCACGTTGTTACACTCAAAAGTGCAGCATTGAACGCAGAAATACTCCTCCCGGAGAGACCAAAAGAAGATATCGTGCAAAGTTAAGTGACTATGCGGTTCATCTTCGCGAAAAACAAAAAGCTAAGAGAACCTATGGTCTTCTTGAAAAACAGTTTAAAAACTATTTCAAGAAAGCATCTAAAATGAAGGGTGTTACCGGCGAAAATCTTTTGAGACTTCTCGAAATTCGTTTAGATAATACTATCTACAGAATGGGGTATGCGACCTCACGAAATGCTGCTCGTCAGCTTGTGAATCATGGACATGTGCTCGTTGATGGTAAGAAAGTTGATATTCCTTCATTCCTCGTAGCACCCGGGCAGAAGATCGAAATCAAAAGTAAAAGCAGACAAATACCCAATATCCACGAAGCTATGCAAGCACACAAGTCACTTGACCAGTTCAATTGGCTTGAAGTTCATCCTGAAGAGTTTTCTGGTTATGTGAAAGCACTTCCAGCAGCTGACCAGCTACCTCAGGATATTGATCATAGATTAATTGTTGAATTCTACTCTAAATAAAAAATAGGAGTAACACATGGTTGATTTAGAACCAATCCAACTGCCTACATATATTAAGAAGGATGAAAAGTCCTACTCTGATACGTATGGTAAATTCACTATCGGTCCATTCGAACAGGGATTTGGCACAACGATAGCGAATTCTTTCCGTCGAGTGCTTTTATCTTCAATACAAGGTGGAGCAGTCCGTTTTGTGAAGGTGCATGGGCTTCAGCATCAATATGCTGCGATTCCTGGTTCGCGTGAGGACTATATCGAACTTATTCTCAATCTAAAAAATCTTGTACTGAAGATCAGCAGCAATAAAGAAGAAAAGCTTGAACTTAATGTAAAAGGACCCGGTAAGATTACTGCGGGACAGATCACTGTACCCAAGAATGTTGAGATCATTAATAAAGATCTGTATCTCCTAGAATTGGTCGATGATGTTGAATTTCATATGGAACTCTGGGCTAATAACGGTATCGGATATGTTCGGGAAAATGAGCACGATACTTCAGAAACACAGATAGGGGTCATTCCCATTGATTCTATCTATTCCCCGATACGAAAGGTTAATTTTAATATCGGTAGAGAGCGAGTTGATGAGAAGATAGATTATGATAAAATTATCCTCGAGATGTGGACAGATGGAAGTATTGTACCGGAAGAGGCACTGAGTCTTTCAGCAAAGATATTAAAAGACTGTTTCCAGGCAATTATTCAATTTGAAGAAGAGCCAAAATATATCAAGAGAGAAAAGATCGATCCTGAACTGAAAAACCTTCAAAAACTTATGAAAATGAAGGTTAGTGAACTTGAATTGAGTGTCCGATGCAGCAATTGTCTTGCTGCTTCCAAGATTGCATTCGTAAAGGAACTGGTTGCAAAATCAGAGAACCAGCTTCTCCGCTTACGGAATTTCGGTAAAAAATCTCTTGATGAAGTCAAAACCGTCCTTGACCGCTACGGATTGAAACTTGGAATGGATATTGAAAAAATAGATTACCAACTTGAAACTCTCAAAAAAATTGAGGAACAAAAATGAGACATCACAGAAAAGGTACAACATCATTTGGCAGACTATTAGGCCCTAAAAAAGCTCTTTTGAATAATCTCGTGAAAGCGCTGTTGTTGAATGAGAGGATTGAAACCACATTTCGTCGGGCAAAAGAAACCGGACGTCTTGCAGAGAAATTGATCACTTATGGAAAAAAAGATACAGTTCATTCACGTAGACAGGCATATAAAATTTTAAAAGACAGAGACTTGATAAAAAAACTTTTTGATGAAATTGCTCCACAATATAAAAGCAGAAACGGCGGCTATACTCGAGTAATTAAAACCGGTTTTCGTGTTGGTGACGCAGCTCCCACAGCTATTGTTGAATTTGTGGGAGAAGAGATCGCTGAGAAGAAAAAGACAAAATCAAAAACAGCAAAGAAACCTCCTGTCGATAAGAAAAAAGTAGAGAAGCCAAAAGCGAAACCTGAGAAAAAAGAAGAAGTTAAAGAAGTAGTAGAAGAAGTTATTGCAGAACCGGAAGCTGAAGAAGAAAAAATTCCAGAAACTGTTGAACCTGAGATTAAAGAGAAACATGAAGATCTTGAAGAAGCGAAAGAAGAAGTGGAAGAAGCTTTAAATGAGGAAGTTGCAGAAGAAATTCCTCCGGTAAAAGAAGAAGAAATTGTAGAAGAAAAACCTCAAGAAGAAGAGAAAATTGAATCTACAAAGGAAGCTGAACCTGTAAAAGAAGAAAAATCTGAAGAAGTTGTTGACAAAGAAAAATCTTAATGATTAATTTTACGTAAAGTTTTCCCCCTAAAGCGGTAGCTATATCGCTTTAAAGACCTCCTCAGCCCAGGTGGCCTCCCCTCTGCCTGGGCTGTTTGCTATTGACTAAAAATTATTCAAAGTTAATAAATTATAAGGAGTGACGATGCAAAGCAAATGGGTATGTCCGAAGTGTAAAAATACTGAGTATGAGACCGATCAATTCCAGGCAACTGGCGGAACTTTCACAAAATTGTTCAATGTGCAGTGCAAGAAATTTACTACTGTGACCTGCACGCGTTGTAAATATACTGAGATTTATAAAGCGACAACAAGTTCTCTGATCAATATTTTTGATTTCTTTACGAATTAGCAATAATATTAATTGAAGTTTTATTAAGAAACGATTTTATCCCGCAGAATTTATGGTTTCTAATCAGTCAATTGGGGCAGTTGACTCTACGTTATCAAAATTTATCAGCTTCCTGTAAAATACCAAACTGCAACCCATAATCACTCACAAATATCTTCTCGATATTGAGATAAGAAAATATACTCTCGAGAAGGATCGTGCCCGATAATAATACATCCGAGCGGTGAGAATCAAAGGGAATGAGTTTTTCTATTTCTTCATAAGACAATTTTTTCCATACATCTTTGAAATATAAAACATCTCTTAAAGTAAGTATCTGTTTGTGCACTTTTTCCGAGATCCATTCCTTCAATCCTTGTTTTACTGCAACAAGATTTGTTACTGTTCCTCCGACACCTACAACCTCAGATGAATAAGGGATATGCTCATTAATATGTGAATGTGATAATACATCCAGGCAAAAAGCATACTTTTCTTTATCAGTATCAAAAAGATTATTCAGTCTTCGGATTCCCATTTTCAAGCTGGTTGAAAATCCCAAGGTGTTTTTCTCCACGATCATAAATTCAGTTATGATACTTCAGCTCATGCTCGTTCAGAAGCCAGTTTGAAATCTGTGAAATGTTTTTCGCTTCTCGCGAAGCAGAAGTGCCGGTTATGATAATATTTTCTGAATGATATTGTTGTGATGTACGGATAAAATCATCAAGAATTAATATTGCTCCCTCAATGCTTTCATCGGTGAGTATACCATTCTTCATTCCTTTTCCAAGTGAAGACATTTGTGCATCACGATGAAGGATTTTCCGGGAATTTCCTGCTTTTTCAGCAACGAGTAGTTAGATCGAATTTGTTCCTACATCAATGACAGAGCAGATGGCTTTCATACAAGCATTATAAAATCGATCGAATTTCCTTGAGCAGTTCGGCAACGATGTCCTTTTCAGGGATTTTTCTGATTATTCTTCCCTTCTTGAAAAGCACTGCCTGCCCTTTTCCTCCAGCAATGCCGAGATCTGCTTCCTCGGCTTCTCCCGGTCCGTTCACGACGCATCCCATCACAGCAATAGAAATATTTTTCTCGATCTGCAATTTCCGAACTTCATCTTCCACATTTTTCGCAATACTGATAATGTCGATTTCAGTTCTCCCGCATGTTGGGCACACAATAAAATGCGGACCCTTTCTGAGATCGAGTGCTCGAAGAAGTTCCAATCCAACCTTAACCTCTTCCACAGGATCATCTGCGAGCGATACACGCAGCGTATCGCCAATTCCTTCCGCAAGGAGTGTTCCGATGCCAATTGAGGAGCGAATGGTCCCTGAGAACGCTGTACCGGCTTCTGTCACACCTAAATGGAGGGGAAAGTTATATTTCTCACTGATTTTCCGGTACGCTTCAATAGTCATGGGAACAGAAGATGATTTCAAAGAGAGTTTTATGTTGTAAAAATTCTGTGATTCAAAGAAACGGATGTGACGCATTGCACTTTCCACAAGTGCATCGGCAGTGACACCGTATCCTTTTTTGATATCTTTTTCCAGAGAACCGGCATTCACACCGATACGAATGGGAATTTGAGCAATTTTTGCAGCATCGATGACTTGTTTCACTTTTTCGGAGGTTCCAATATTCCCGGGATTGATGCGTATGCCATGTACACCGTTTTCAATTGCTTTTATTGCCAGCTCATGATTGAAGTGAATATCTCCGATGACTGGAATAGGGGATCCGTTCAAAATCTTCGGAAGTGCGTGAACAGCTTTCTCATCGGGTAGCGCAACACGGATAATGTCACAACCATGAGATGCACATTGCAGTATTTGTTCGAGAGTTTTCTCAGAATCCCGGGTGTCTGTGTTGGTCATTGACTGTATAGAAATGGGCGCATCTCCGCCGATCTTTACAGTGCCAACTGAGATCTGTCGAGTTTTCTTTCTTTGTATCATAAATGCTGTCTTTCGAGATCCAATAATTTCTGTTTCACGTCGATGCCACCGCCAAAACCACCAAGTGTACTGTCAGAACGTACGACACGGTGGCAGGGAATTATAATAGGAATGGGATTTATATGATTAGCGTTTCCCACAGCTCTGGATGATCTTGGATGTCCAATTTCTTCAGCAACCTGCTGGTATGTCCGAGTTTCACCATAGGGGATCTGCTGGAGAGATTCCCAAACCTTTTTCTGAAAGGGGGTTCCCACGAGTACGAGTGTAAGATCAAAAATCTTTCTCGTTCCTGATAGATATTCAGAAAGTTGATTCAGGTATTCATTGTCTTTGGACTGTTCAAAGATCACATCCTCATCCTTTGCATTGAACTGGACCGTGTGCAGTCCTTCGTCAGAAAAGGTGATAAGGAGATCAGTAAGATCGTTTTCTAATATGCTTTGATAAAATTTCATAGTTATATGTAAGCAAGGAACCACTGGTTCTTGTCAATAATTTCCTGTTTCTTCGTGTAGCGAAATTAATAAGTGGTAAGTGCAAAAATTAGTCCTGCGATACCTATCACAACATAGATAATGATATTTATCCAGTATAGAGTCGGCTTCTCTTCTTTTGAAATTTTGAAACCGCCCTTGACGCGTATTACTCCCTTTGTGATACCTTTGTACCCGAACCAGATAAGGGCAAAACCGATAAGTGAAATGAGGAAATTAACAATGCCATGGTTCATTATAGTCTCCACTAGTTTTAAAATTTTCTATACATGGACACAGCGAATTACCATAACCCTGTCAATAAATTTACAATACTTTTATTGTAGGCAAAAATCCAAACAACTTGACAAGTATTTGAATAAGGTTATCTGCGAATTGCAACTCTCTGAGGAGATCAAATGAAAAAAAATATCATGTTTTTCTTACTACTTTTTTTAACATTATTCGGGTGCTGCAAACTCACTGATCCTGACAAAAATAGCAAAACCTGGACCTTCATGTGGTATCTCGATGGGGATGAGGGAAGCATGCAGCAGGATTTTATCAACGCATTTTACAATATTATCGCTACCGGAGTGGGAAGCACGGATGAGGTAAATATCATTATGCAATTCGACCGCTATCCCCACATGGATGATTTTGGAGGATGGGAGATCACACACAGGTTTTACTACACTCCCGGCATGGAACCGACTCCTGCAAATGCAATCACTGACTGGGGAGATGGTCAGGGCGGCAGGGAAGTGAATATGGCTGACCCGGAAACGCTGCAGTCTTTTATCACCTGGTCTGTAGCTCATTATCCTGCAGATCATTATGCATTGATGCTCGCAGATCACGGGTATGGGTGGCAGGGGCTTCTCATGGATATGACAAGTGACGGCGCATTCATGACCGTACGTGACATGGTGGATGCTCTCGGTAGTTCGGGTGTTCATCTCGATCTTCTTGCGCTCGATGCCTGCACTATGCAGATGATCGAGGTGCTGCACGAGATGAGGAACCTTTCGATCGATATTGTGGTTGGTTCGGAAAATCTTGGCACTACTTGGGCATTTGCAGAAATATTACAGGCAATTACCGACGATCCAAATATCACTGCAGCTAATCTTGGAAAAGAGATTTGCGATTTTTATTATGATATCCATCCTGCTGATACCACGATCACTCTATCCACTGTTCAATTTGATAAAGTACCGGCTGTTACCGAAGCAGTTGCGGATTTCGCAGAAACCGTTCTCGACAGTGTTCCATTCACGATAGCACAAACAAAAGCACAGATTATCGTCGATGCGATCGAAGATGCGGTTCTTTATAAGGTAAATGGTTCGAACTATGCACAAGCCGGAGGTATCGCTATCTACTGGCCAGCTTCATTCCAGGGATATATGCCTGAGATGTTTTTTTACAGCTACATCGATGAAGTGATCGATTTCCCGGAGGACACCTCCTGGCGTGATTTCCTTTTTGTATATTATAATGTGATGCAGTATCCCGGGATCATGCCGCCGGAAATATATCATGTGAAAGATACCCTTGCGTATTTTGACAGCACCAGTGTTGACCTGTATGATTTCTGCAAAGGAATTGTTGACTTTCAGACACCGTGAGAGATATTATGCTATTAGATAAAATAAGAAGCCGATGTGCAAATTCTTTAAACTTTGGAGAATAATGATGAAAAAAAACGTGTTTTGTATTGTGTTTTTTATAGTTTTTACAAGTTTATTATCAGCCCAGCCATGGCTGCAGCATGATGAAATTTTTAACTCAAGCGGGGTGCCCAGTGTATCTTTTTCTCAACCCCGGTTTGCAGATCTCGATGCTGATGGTGATCAGGATATGATACTGGGAAATATCAATGATGGACCGGTTTATGTTGAAAATTGTGGAACTCCCGCTGATCCAGCATTTTCACCGGGTGCTGAAATCTTTTCCGGTGTATCTTCACTCGATGCGGAAATGGGTGTCTGCGCAGATCTCGATAATGATGGTGATCTCGATCTTATTACAGGTGGCTATACCGGTTTGAATTTTTATGAAAACATTGGAACGATCTATGTGCCGGTTTTTCAGAAAATTAATAACTTTTTCTTTGGTTTGAATCCAGGTCAAAATCCCATCCCCGACCTTGCAGATGTTGATGATGATAACGATCTTGATATGGTTGTCGGTTTCAGTGAAGATGGGGGAGTGAAGATCTATATTAACGGGGGTACCCCTGCTTCCGCGCTTTTTTCGGAAGGTTCTACCATAGCCATAGGGGATGTTGGTCTGTATGCATATCCGAATTTCTGTGATCTTGATGACGATGGCGATCAGGATATCATTGTGGGACGGGATGTGCATGGATTTGTGTACTATCAAAAAAACGGCAATCCTCAAAGCGAGAACTGGGTAGAAAATTCAACAGTTTTTGCAGGATTGGGAAATACGACATATTGGAATTCTCCCGGGCTTGCTGATCTTACTGATGACAGCACATTCGATCTCATTTTCGGCACAGCGGAAGGTCCCTTGCATTATTATGAAAACTCAGGGACACCTTCGATTCCTGCATGGCAGGAGAACACTATCCTTTTTGGAGGAGTGCTCGATGTGGGAGGTGCAAGCAATCCGTTCTTCTATGATTTTGATGGAGACGGGGATTATGATCTTGCGAGTGGAAGCCAGCTCGGAGATATTAAGTATTTTGAAAATGTGGGCACTGCGTATTCGCCGGTATGGGAAGAAGATAACAGCTATTTTGCAAGCATCGATCATTCGATATATTCGGCAGTTACACTGGGAGATGTGGATAATGATGGATTAGCTGATGCAATTGTGGGTGATCTGAGCGGACATTTTTATTTTCATAGAAACATGGGAGACGGCTTTGTTTTTGAAAGTGATGTGCTCTCATTTGTTGATCTTGGCGGCTGGTCTGCTCCACGTCTCGTTGACATGGATAATGATAACGACCTGGATATTGTTGCGGGTAATGAAGATGGAAATCTTTTCTATTATGAGAATCAGGGTACACCTTCTCTCGCAGAATGGGTAGAAGTATCAGGTTATTTCGGCAGTATTGATGTTGGATCGGATTGTGCTCCGACAGTCGGAGATCTCACGATCAATAATAATCTCGATGTGATAACAGGAGATTTGTTCCATGAGATACAATTCTTCGAAAATATTGAAGGAACATGGACGGAGAATCCGATTCCCGTCTCAGGTATTACCGGCGGACAAAATGCCACACCTGCACTTGTCGATCTTGATAATGACGGAGATCTCGATATGGCTATAGGTAATTATGATGGGACTTTCAATTATTACATAAATCTTTATATTGTAGTAAGCACTGATCCTGACGAACAGCAAAATAACTCTTTTAAGCTCAATAATTTTCCTAATCCCTTTTCACGTTCAACAACAATTTCTTTTTATGGAACCACGAATTTACAAAAATGTTCACAAATAAATATTTACAATGTGAGAGGACAACTTGTGCGAGAATTACGCTTGTCCGCTTCTTCGCTTCCGCCCTTATACTCAGTAACTTGGGATGGGAAAAATCAAAGTGGAGAAGCAGTAAAACCAGGAATTTATTTCTACAAATTAGTTATAGACGGAACAACAAAGGATGTGGAGAAATGTCTATTAGTGAGATGAAAAAAACCGATTGTTATTGGCTCAGTCCTTGCGGACTGTCATGTGACAAATGCGGAATACATCTGCGAACACACGAAGAACTCGCTTATTGGAAAAGTCAGAACATCGATCTTGATAAGATCAGGTGTGATGGATGCAGATCGAGTCTTGACGGTAATCATTGGTCACCAGCTTGTAAGATTTTAGTCTGCTGTGTGTATAAGAAGCAGTTATCCTATTGCGCCCAGTGTGAGGAATTTCCTTGTGAAACATTACAGAAGTGGAGTGTTGAACATCCGCATCATGCTGATGCTGTGCAAAGACTTCGTGAGATGAAAGATCAGGGAATTGTACCGTGGCTGGAAGCGCATGGGTATGAATAAATTATGATAATTTTGACATGAAAAGAGTTTAAAACGATTATCAAACAATAATCTTTCAAAAATTTAGTACTTTCAGAAATTAATTGAATAATTATGGATACAAAGCATACTCTCATATTTGGAAATAGTATGAGTATGAAAGAAATATCAGATGAATCTATACATCTGATTATTACTTCACCGCCATACTTTAATGCACCCTTTGACTATAAAAATTTGTTTGAGAATTACGATCAGTATTTAGGAGTTTTAGATAGGGTTGCAAAAGAGTCATTTAGGGTAGTTATGCATGGTAGAATATTTGTTTTAAACATTGATGATATGCTGGTTGATGGTGTTAAGTATCCCATTGTTGCAGACGCTATTAAGATATTTCAGAAAGCTGGTTTTAAGTATAGAGATAAAATCATATGGAAAAAACCTGATGGATATTTAAGAATTAGTAAGAGAAGCGGGGTTTTGCTGCAACATCCATTTCCCATGTATTTTTATCCGGATAATTTATTAGAAAGTATGGTGATTTTTCAAAAAGGAAGATTTAATTATAAGTCAATTGATAGTAATATTCGAAAACAATCCATTATTGATACTGACGAATTTAAAGGTAAGGGTTGGTATAAAACAATTTGGGAAATAACAAATGTTCTGCCCTTCATTGGAATTTACAAGAGATTAAGAAATCACTTCCCAGTCTTGTAAAAAAAGTGGGGGAGTTTTATCACGATATTACTGTAAAATATGATGTGAAAATGCATGATGAGAAAGGATTATTGAAATTTGAGGATAGATTATGTGATGATGTTCAAGAGTTCATGGAGTCATCAAGAAGTAAAGCAAAGAAAGCACAAACCAGAGAATTTTATACACAGCAACCTAAAGAAGTTTTATCTACTTCATCAAAAGCGAGAATAACTATTAAGAATTATCTTGGGGGTTTATATTATTTTACAACTGATGAAATAAAAGTTGAAACAGATAAATTATATTTGATTGAGGCAAAGCATTCTAATACAAAAAAGCTTCCAAGTATAAGTGATATTCGTGATGGATTATTGAAAATGATTCTATATTGTAATCTTGAAAATGTAATGATTGATGATGTTTATTATAATTCTATTCCTGTATTGAAACTTACTTCACCTCAAATAAAGAAAGGT
>JAGHCS010000203.1 GCA_021160355.1 Candidatus Cloacimonadota bacterium | reverse complement strand
TTTTTTTTCTTGATATTTCGTGTTAATTCGTGGTTAAGAAATTTGCAAGCTGGATCGTATTTTGTCTTATCTCATCAAAAGCAATTTCTTAATCGTCTGTTTATTCCCTGCTTTTAGTACATAAAAATATATCCCATTTGCAATTCTGCGTTCATGCTGATCCGTACCGTCCCAAGAAATTTTATGATATCCTGTTTCAATATTATCTTGAATAAGTGTTCTGACCTTTTGTCCTTTTATATTGTAGATATCAATCGTTGCATACTGGGTGTGTGGCATATAGAAAGAAATAGTAGTTACGGCATTGAAAGGATTGGGGAAATTCTTAAGAAGACTTACCTCGTTCTGTTCTGGAATTTCTTCATCTATATCATATAAAGGTGCACCGTATTCATAACACCCCATATCAACGATAGCTTCTCCAATCCCCGAACCATCCCAGATACGGATATGTGCATCAATATCTGTATCTACCATAACATAATTATTTCTTCCTATATCTATGCAAGGGGAAAACTCGTCGAGATGATAATTTTGTGTTGATACATCCACAAAAACCGGATCTGCAGAAATATTTCCCTGACCTGACCAAGGCAATGTCACATCTGAAAACGCTATATTTATTTTTGTCGAATCTACAGCCCAAATATCGGCCGGTTGATTATTCCAGAGTATGGTGTTGTAGATTGACATTTGGTTAGTGCCGAGATGACTGATCCCACCTCCTTGTGTACTGACGATATTATCTACAATTGTTGAATTTATAATTGCGGCGACTCCATCATTCACATAAAGTGCTCCGCCTTTGGAGGTCGTGCCCATACTGGAATTTTCATAGAAGAGACTGTTATCAATCATGACCAAAGAACCGCTTCCTATATAAAAGCCCGAACCAACAGTCGCCTCATTGAACCCGATCTCGCAATGAGTCATATCAACATATGAATCGTCCATTTTACATGCACCTCCACTCACCGAAGTATTATACATGAAAAAACATGAATCAACAAACACATCTTGGCAGCCATCAGTGTACATTCCTCCTCCGCTGTTTGCTGCATGGCATCCATTAAAGTGTGAATATTTTACCTGCAATGAGAAAATATCCGCTGCATACAAACCCGCTCCTTCCCCTACTGTAAAAACGCTACAGTCATCAAAAATACAATTCTTTATATCAACGGTATTGATGACGTTCAAAAATACTGCACCTCCAGAGAATTCGTTACTCTGGCATGAATAAAAATCTGAATTCTCAATTTGAACCTGCTCTACCAACTCTATATATGCTGCTCCTCCTTCATCTGCATCACAATTTTCAAAAATACAATCCTCAATTCGTATCGAAGTGCCGCCCACAGCCCAGATCGCACCGCCGTCATAATCTGAGGAACACTCGTCAAAATAACAATTCAAAAAGGTTGCTGATCCATTTGTGCTGATAGCCCCGCCATATCCGGAATGATAACATGACGAAAAAGTAATTCCTTCAATAGTAACCCCATCTTTAAATCCGCACATAATAGCTGGAGATAGAGCACTGCCATCAATGATACAACTCTCAAAACCATTTTCAGAAAGAATTGTAATGTTGTCATTGGGGATTACAAGGTTAGTATTCATTGAACCCTCGTACACTCCATCAGCTATCATAATGCTGTCCCCTGCGTTTAAAACATTTAACGCTTCTGCAATTGTGATAAAATCTCCAGTTCCATCAAGGTTAACATACACCGTCTTGGTCGTATCAGGTAAAACATGAATGTAATCCGCTTTTTGGATAGTTGATGCAATTCCGAATTGATCTGTAACAAGTAATGTGACAGTTTTCAAACCATCCTCGTCATATATATGTTCAGGATTTACCTGGTCAGAATAACTCCCATCCCCGAAATCCCAGTTCCAGGTTACAATAGGACCTGTTTCTGCATAACTGCGGTCGATGAACTGCACCGTAAATGGCTCTTGTCCGTAAAAACTATTCGCAACGAATTCTCCATGAACAGGATTGTTGTCTGTGAAAACCTGCACATCATCAATATATACGCCTTCTGCGACATCTTCATCATCGCTGACAAAACGGAAGCGGAGTTGGATTTCAGTGCCGGAAGGTATAAAGGATAGGTCATATTCATATTCAAGCCAAGCATTTTTTGTAGTAAGAACAGGAAGCGCACCACCACTGCCTATGAAATCAAGCGTGAGCCATTCTGTGCCGTTATGTACTTCCACATAAAAACCATCCACACCATAATTAGTAAATTCGTACCAACTCCAAAAAGTAAGTGTCGGATCTACTCCGATTGCAAACGAAATTGATTCAAGGATTTCCTCAACTTCATCAGGATAATAGGTAGAATCTTCAATCCCGCAGTACCAGCTATGCTCTTCTGATACAGATTTTCGATCAGTTAGATGCCAGAGATCGTTAGTACCCCAATGCGTCCATTTGTCTGAGCCGGATTCCATATCATCAAAAAAACCTGTTTCCCCAATTGTAAGAAGGCATGTATCCACACTCGTGAAACCGAGACTGTCTGAGAAAATAAGTTCGAGATCTGCAAATTCTGGAGGTATGCATGAAGATTTAATGCTCAAAGTTATAGTCACATCCGTACAATGCTGTGAAGGAATATCGCCCACCTGCCAGATGCAATATGGAATCTCAACATAAGGACTGTCTGAGTTAACATCAAGCTGGGTAGTATTCGATTTTTGTAAACCGGAATTTTTCACAATTAGCTTTATTTCAACTTCCTCTCCCGGCTCAGGAATACCATTGCCATTCCCATTTGTCGAATCTAAGATTTGATGATAGATATATTCAAACTCCGGGATAGCCCCTGTAATCGAAATTGTGCCTTCCCAAAACCCATCAGCATTATCTGTAATTGAATAATGAATGGGAATCACTTCCCCGTTTTCTGTACTCTGCGAAAGCTCGAAAGCAAAGACATTTTCTTCAAAAATGCCTGTTTTTGGATCGAGATATGGTATAAAATGTGTGCTGTCTAAGAGTGTAATAAGATCGCTATCTGCCGTGAGAATTATTTCAACATCCTGTGCAGGCATCTGCCCGAAATTATGGAATCCCGCATCCACAGTCACACTTGTACCGGGTATGACATATCCGTGCACCGAGTTATTTGCTGCATAAGAATCGATCATTACATAAGGTTGGTCGACAATAACCTTGATTGTATTTTGATACGGTAAAAAATTTTGAGCAGTTACGGTTAGAAGAATATCATCTGTAACGTTGCCAGTAGAAACTTGAAATTGAACCATACCCTGCAAATCTGTATAAGCTGCTTGATATACTTCATCACTCTGCATAATACAGACAAGTGCATTTGAAAGTGGTTGTGTTCCATTACGAACACTGACCTGCACATCGCAGGTGCCAATTGTAACACTGTCCGGACAGGTAACATGTAGTGTTTCAGGCACATCAGTCCATACATGCATCTCCGGCTCTCCAAGCAGGTTTATTTCATATTCACACCAGCGGAAAACATTTTCATTCCTTGAATAAGGCACATATACAGATTTTGCCATCGCAAGTGTCGAACCGATATTATAAATTTCTTCCTGAAAAAGCTGCTTATAAAATTCTTGATCAAAGGTATCCGAATAACCATACAAAGGATTGCCCGGGCTTCCCCACCCATAGCGAGAATTTCCGATAAAAGCTACTCCCCCTCCGTTTGGATTATTGATCCAATGCTCAGCAATGCAATTGTAATCAAAAGCTGCGGGCCAGCACCCGATCGTGTACCAAATCGAGAATGCAGGCGCATTAGTGAGATTATCCATATCGCTGTTATGAAGATGTCCGCTTCCCAGAGACATCGATCCATACCATGCATGACCACAGTGATTAACGATATGCTTTCCTGCATTTAAATTTGCTATGACATTATCATAGGTATTATTCCCAAGAGATTCATACAATTTTGTAATAGGATCGAATCTATCGGGCACATACGCATCATCAATATAATTCTTGCTCACTCCCGAATCTGTATATGGATCATCCCACAACACTTGAGCAAGGAACAACATATCGGTTTGGTAACCGACTGGTGGATTCTTCTCATACGTAAGAATTTTATCAACAAATGCTGTTGCTTCGTCCGTCGTTTCCACCGAAGCTCTTCCAACAAACACATCAGGATACATATCGACATTGTCCTCAAGCTCACCCCAGATATCGTTTCCGTTATCATTCCATGTGCCGTCAAGGTCTGAAAAATAGAGGTCACAGGGAAGAAAATTATCCGAGTACGTACTGTATTCACAATCGAATGCAAATGCTTCTCTATAAGGCACAAAACTTGTATCTCCTCCCAGTAAAACCCACAAAGTGCCATGATTTTGATAATAATCCTTTATGAAATTTCTTACCTTTTCTGCATTATCGATACCGTCATAATTGTCATATATATAGGAAGTTGAAATAATTGTTGCACTCACACCTTTTTGGGTTTTCCATTCTGCAAGTGGTTGAAATTCTCCCTCAAAATTATCAGTACTGATAATCACATATTCATAGATATCAGTTTGTTCTTTATGCACAATATTTGGCTTATGAATATCGCTTTTATTATAGATAATATTCGACAGTTGATCGTTCAGTAATTCTTGAGCGGTTGCGCTTCTCTGATTGATCGCCATACCAGTTTTTTTACTCTCTGCATAGGTAATTTCAACTTCGAGTTCTGTTATGAATTTGAGTTCGCGATCTACCGGATCGTACTGGAAAGGACTAACGAAAATAGAACCGATATGATATCCTGCAAGGAAACCGGATTTTGTTTTTTGTACAATATATTCCGGATAGGAAGCACGCTTCCCATAGATTGCGGGATCGGCAGGAATAAAGCTTACAGGAGTTTCATCAGACAACACTTTTGGCTTTTGGACAGGATAGATTAAGAACTCACCTTTTAATGTCTGCGTTTCTTTGAGAATGATCTTTACTTCACTTATTTCCTTCTCTTGCGGAATTGATAGAGTTATTATTTTTATGGGTAATTGCGGCTCACCTATACCGGAGGTAAATACAAAACTATTATTCGTGGGAGGATTGATCACATCATAGGTATTCAGTTTTGAAAATGTAAAATCTTCAAAATCGAAGTTGAGTGTGATCGACTCTGTTTCTGCAAGAAGAGTTGCAGAGATACTCAATAAAATTATAAGGGAGATTATTTTTTTCATTTATTAGACTTTCTCATATTTTTTAAAAAGTTCTATGACCTCTTCAGATGTTTTGGCTTCTATCAGGGCATCTCGAAATTCGCTTATCCTCATGAGTTGAGAAACTTTCATAAGAAATACTGAATAGAGTTGTTTTTCTGCGGGCGGTATTGCAAGCATAAAAATAAGGCGTACCGGTTTGCCATCAAGAGAATCATATTCAATACCTGTATGTGTTGTAAAAAGCAGATGTAGTTTTTGGGTATGGTCTGCTACAGTATGAGGAATTGCAATATGATTGCCGATACCTGTGGACAGTTCATTTTCGCGTTTCATGATACCTAGGAAAAATTGCTTAGGATCAATATCGAGATATGCTTTGGACATTCGGCTACATAAGAATTGTAGAAGTAGAATTTTATTGGATTCAGTCAAATTGAGGATAATTGCTTCTGTGGAAAGCAAATCAGAAACGGATATCTCGCGTGAGGAACTCATGGGATCACGAAGCTGCTTTGATAAACTCCTCAACTTTTCTCATGATCATATCTTTGATCTCACCAAGCCGCTGTTCTGTCGTGCTTTCAAATCTGAGAACCAGCACCGGCTGAGTATTCGATGCACGCACCAACGCCCATCCGTCCTCGAAAGTAATGCGCATTCCGTCAATATCATTAATATCGCACTTCTTCTTATCAAAATAGTGTTTTACATTTTCGACGATTTCGAATTTTTTATCATCCGGACAATCTATCCTTATTTCGGGAGTGTTATATACAGGAGGTACATCGGAGATAAGTTCGCTGAGATGTTTATCGGTTTGAGATAGGATTTCGAGCAGTCTTCCGCCAGCATAGATTGCATCATCAAAGCCAAAATACTTATCCGCAAAGAACATATGACCGCTCATCTCACCACCGAGAAGCGCTTCCTCTTCTCTCATTTTTTCCTTGATAAGCGAGTGACCGGTTTTCCACATGATAGGATTTCCACCGTGTTTTCGTACATCATCATAAAAGTTTTTTGATGATTTCACTTCCGAAATGATGGTTGCTCCAGGGTGTTCCTTGAGCATTGCACGAGAAAAAATCATAAGAAGCTGATCGCCCCATACAATATTTCCATTCTCATCAACTGCACCGATGCGGTCGGAATCGCCATCAAAACCAATGCCCACATCTGCTTTTTCATCAATAACTTTTCTGATGAGAGTTTCTATGTTCTGTTCTACTGTTGGGTCAGGATGATGATTTGGAAAAGTGCCGTCCATTTCTTCAAAAAGTGAGATGACATTGCAGCCCAATCTTCGATAAATATCCGGTGCAACAGGTCCGGCAGTGCCATTGCCGGAATCGACAATAACTTTCAGAGGTTTGTCAACGAGAAGATGCTCAACCACATAATCCTGATATTCCTGCGTGATCGAGTCATATTTTTCATAGGAGCCTTCTCCGGAAATGTACACACCTTCTTCGATGATTTCTCTGATTTTTTGAATTTCCTGTCCATAAATAGAAAAAGTACCGACACAAAGTTTAAAACCATTGAAATCAGGTGGATTATGACTTCCTGTCACCATTAATCCGCCATCTGTTTTTAGTTTTTCAATTGCATAATATAGCACTGGAGTTGGCACAGTACCCACATCGATAACTTTGCAGCCTGTTTCTTGAAGAGCACTGCTGAGTATTGCCCGAAATTTATTTGAGCTGAGACGGCAATCTCCACCAAGAGCAACTGTTTTTAAATTCAAATTATGTAAATAGGTGCCAAAGCTGAGCCCGATATTCTCTACTGCCTGATCTGTAAGATCCTTATCAACAATGCCACGTATATCATATTCTCTGAATATCTGCGGATTAATCATCGATCCTCCAACGCAAATCATTTCTTTATATCGTCTATATATGATGGAGATGAATTATTTTTGTCAAAGTATTTGTCATTTTGGATGTATTTCGAGTTTTATTTTGGTGAGATAAAATAAATTTCATTGACTAATTTTTTGCGCTTTAAGTGAATCGTATGTAAATAAATTTATGGAGAATTGAGGATGCTTAGTTTTGCTGAAGAATTAATTCTACTTTCTCTCGATGATAAGAAGGGTAATTTTCTGCCGATGTCGCTCATGTCTTTTGAGAGCGCACTTGCAGGGGCAATTTTGATGGAACTGGCTTTAGATAATAAGATTGATACTGATCTTGAACATCTTATCCTTATTGATGATTCTGAAATAGGTGACCCGATCTATGATGAAATAATTCAGATGATAAAGCAATATCCAGACAGCAAAAATGCTTTGTATTGGGTAAAAGAGATAAGAAACAAATACAGTAATCTCAGAGGAGTATTAACACAGCGTCTTGTAGACAATGGAATTCTCGAAGAGAAAAAGAAAAAAATACTCGGACTCTTTCCTCAAAATCGGTATCCTGTTCTCAATAATTCAGAAGAAATAACAGTGAAAACTCGAATTCGAAAGATCGTTCTCAGTGATGAAATACCAGAACCGCGGGATATTGTGATCATCTCTCTGATAAAATCCTGTGGGCTTGTTGACCAGATATTTTCTGCCCAGGAAATCAAAAAAGCATCAGAACGCATCTATCAAATATCCAAAATGGACATTATCGGACAATCGGTATCCAAAGCCATCAATGAGCTTCAGGCAATGATAAATTCTGCAGTCAGTTTCGGGGTGATCAGGGCGTAATACTGTTGATAATATGTGGATTATGGGAAAATTACACCACAGAAAACCAAACCGACTTAAAGGATATGATTATTCTCAGCAGGGATATTATTTTGTGACAATTTGTACACATAATCGGATTGAATATTTTGGTGGGATAAAGAATGATTCCATGGTAATAAACAAATATGGATTAATCGTCCGACAACAATGGAAATGGTTGGAAAATCATTTTAAATATGTTCATCTTGATGAATTTATCATCATGCCGAATCATATGCATGGGATTGTGGAAATTAATCCATATGTAGGGACAAATCGCGATTTGTCCCTACTACGACAACAAAAACACAATGACGAAAAATCAACAATAAAAATCAAATCCCTTTCAGAATTGATCGGCGCATTCAAAACAACATCATCTAAACAAATTCATCTGGAAGGTCTTTTAGAATTCAAATGGCAGCGGTCATTCTATGAACATATTGTCAGGAATGAGAAATCCTTAGAAAAGATCAGATGGTACATTAAAAACAATCCATTATTATGGAAGAGAGACAGAAACAGAGATCATGAATAGAATTGCCTTCTGAATTTTCTAATCGGTGGTTTTCTTCTGCAATTCCTTCTTGCCTTTTTCTATCAAATCCTCACCCGCTTCTTTTCCTTCTTCAATAATGTCTTTGCCAGCATCTTTACCTTTCTCAAGTAAGCTCTTTCCTTGCTCGATCAATTCTTCCTTGCTTGGGACAATTCCTCTGTTAGACAGGTATAAATATCCGACAACCAGCAGCCCGATAACAACAAGCACAATGAAGAGTTTGAACAGCCTTTTTGCACTTGTAAGAATTAAAAACACTACAAGAACTATAAGCACCACCCAGAAGATTGGATGTGCATTTAAATAATTGAGTAAATTTTCCATATTTAAGAACTCCTTACATAATTTATGATAAACGACTGTGCTTAAGAAACATTTTTTACCTAATCCTCAAACTTTAACTTCTTTTCCCAGTCGGTTCTGTCTAATCTGTAGATATACAACTCCACCGGCTTTGTATAGGATCGCATATGTTCAGGAAATTGATACGTCCCTTCACTGATACGCTTTCCCCCAACTTTTTCCTGCATTTTTTGAGAGGCGATATTCGATTTATTAGGTGACGCGTGTATCGCTATACAATCAGTATGGTTAAAGAGATAGTCAACAAGCGCTTGCTTGATCTCAATCCCATAACCTTTTCCCCAGAATGTAGGAAGCAATTTAACGTCTGTATGCGCAACGTCCTCTTCGTTTGCTGAACCAAGCTTACATTCCCCGATTGGTTTGTTGTTATCCTTATTTATCACTATTAACGTGCGGTCAAATTCAGAAGGATGTATTCGGGCAAGTTGTGCGATTATATCTTCCCTTCGTTTCATCAGTCCTTTTGGAAATCCGACATTCTCCATGACGCGAGGATCATTCCAGAGCTGGAAATAAAGATCTACATCCTCATCTTTTGTAGTTGGAATCCGGACAATCAAACGAGTTGTTTCAAAAACCATTATTCTCCGCAAATATTAAGGTCACCCCATTCGGTTTTCTTTATCGTACCAATGATGACAAGTTTATTTTCAAAGGTCCATGCAACGATCTGGAAACCTTCTCCACTCTGCCAGCACCATTCATCAAAAGGTAGATGAGATTCCACTGAAGGAGCACCATACATTTCATTCGCATAGGATTTTACATCAAAACCCAGTTTAAAAATAAAGATTATTTCATACAGGGGTTGAGAAGCAATATTCGCATCAAAATAATACACTATCGATTCAAGCCGATCATCATTGACAACTTCTTCATACTGGTGACGAAATGAGATTCCCTTTTCGGCGATCATAGTATTCATATCTTTGATCTCTTCAAATTTTTCGAGCGGCATACCAAGATACAGATTTTTTACATACGAGGGGAGAAATTGTGTTTGAAGCCGCTGTGTTGGAACAGTTTTAAACACACTACAGCTTACGATCAACAGAGGAATTATAATAAGAAAGATTATTTTTTTCATCAAATCTCCTTTAATAGACAATATTATTTCACACGTTTTTTTATTTCATTTTTTGCTAGTCGGTCGCCTTCCCCATTTTCAGGATGACCATCATGTCCTTTTACCCATTGCCAATACATGTTATGTTTTTCAGAAAGTGCGTCGAGCTTCTGCCATAATTCCACATTTTTAATGCTTTTTTTTTCGAATTTTTCCAATTCCTATTTTTCCAATTCTCCATCCACTCGGTCATGCCTTTTACAAGATAACTCGAGTCTGAATAGAGTGCAACTGTGCATGGTTCTTTCAATTTTTCAAGTGCTTTGACTGCGCAGGTGAGTTCCATGATGTTGTTGGTTGTATCTTTGGCATATCCTGTGAGTATTTTTCGTTTTCCACGATAAATAAGAATTGATGCCCAGCCGCCGGGACCTGGATTTCCTTTGCAAGAACCATCACAGTAAATGATAACTTCTTTAAGAGATTTGGTTTCTTCTTTCATATATTTTGAATACAATTCTTGCGAAAGTAGCTGTCAAGTTTATGGTTTATTTCAATTACTTAATTGTCACCCTGAGCCTGTCGAAGAGTCTGCAACTTCTTAATATAAAACACTTCGCTTCGTCTTCGTTCCACGACGCCGTGACAGGCAGAACGCAGATTATCCGCTGATAAAAATTTATTTTATCCCGACTCTACTTCGCAGGCAAAATTGTGTTGCGTTTCACGAGTTAGCCACGAAGGAAATGACCCGGGGAGTAATTGTATTTGTTTCACCCCGACTCATCTTTGCAAGCTGAGTCGTGTTTTACCTTATCACGATCATCTTCCGTATTTCTGATATATCACCAGCTTGTATCTTATAAAAATATACTCCTGAACTCAATGCTTCTGTATCATACATCACAGAATATTCCCCTTTTGGTTTTGTCTCATTAACAAGTGTAGAAACCAATTGCCCTTTAATGTTGTAGATACTAATTATCACATGAGAATTCTGTTTTAGAGAATATTTTATTGTGGTTGCATTTTTAGTTGGGTTGGGGAAATTCCACATAATGCAACCTGAATAATCTTCTGGATCATCAACCGACGCATTTTGATTAAAATAATATGCTCCCATATCCGCAACAGTACCATCCGGGTCAGGTGGTGAATTTGGGTCGCCGGAGTCGATACAAGGTGACATTGTTTGATCGGGAACAGGAAAATGTTCCCAGCCTAGATGATAATCTTCATTTACCGAATCAATAAAAAGAGGATCAGCTGCTATACATCCGATACCGGGATCACAATTATAAAAATTACCACCCTGATTATTCCAAATATCTGAATACGTAATGTTCGGGGTACCCGGATATCCCAGACAATTATACACGCCATAATTTCCATTATTGTCACTTATGATGCAATTGTTAAAATGAGGATAGGAATAATTTCCTGTATAAATCCCTGCACCATTACCAGAACACTGATTATTTGTGATCGTAACATTTACAACGCTTGGTGATGAACAAAAGTAGCACAAGAAACCACCCCCATATAATTCAGCATCATTATCGGCGATCAATACCCGATTTATAATTGGCGATGCTTCATAGCAATGCATACCTGCTCCACCTTTAGCTGTATTGTTAGAAACAGTAGCATGCTCTATATTAGACTCCGAGAATGCTAAATATATACCACCACCGTATTCTAAGGCAGTATTATCATATACTTTTATTTCTTGGAATGTAGGATCCGAGAATACAGCACTCACCCCAGCCCCATTTTTTGCCATATTATTAAAGATTTTTAAATGACTTAGAGAGGGTGACGAACTGAGACAATTTATTCCTCCACCAGTGTAATCAAGTCCTCGAGTGATTGAGAATCCTTTCAGCACAGCGGTAGAATCCTCCCCATTTACAAATGTCACTACAGCACCAAGACTATCCCCATCGATCAGCGTTTGTGAAATATACGACGTGTCCTGGGTTGTCAAAAATAACGATGCTACCGTAATATTCTTCCCGATGTAGTTAATGTTTTCTATATAGGTTCCCGGCTGGACTAAAACCGTGTCACCAATTGTTGAGGAATCTATTCCAGATTGTATAGTTGCGTAATCAGTAGGCACATTCAGGAGTGCTGCATGAAGTATTCCCACACATAATAAAGAAAAAACTAATAAAAATAACTTTTTTTCCATTTTTCCTCTCTTTTC
>JAGHCS010000110.1 GCA_021160355.1 Candidatus Cloacimonadota bacterium | reverse complement strand
TGCCTATACCGTGGATGTCACGGGTGATGAGCGATATACGCTTTACATCAAGGACATCGAAGCTGATACACTCCTTTCTGAAGAAATTTATCCTGTGAATGACGTGGAGTGGGCAAACGATAATAAGACGATTTTTTATGTGACCCCCAGTGAAGATAACCTGAAAAGCAAACGTGCGTATCGTCGTGTGTTGGGAACTGAAGCAGCGAATGATGAACTTCTTTATATAGAGCAGGATGATGCTTTCTATGTGTGGTTCGGGAGAACGCGGTCAGACGACTATATTGTACTGGGCACAAATAGCAGAACAACCTCTGATGTGCGTTATCTCGATGCGGATGATCCAGCGGGTGAATTCATCCTCTTTAAACCCAGGCAGCAGGACATAAAATATTATATGACCAATAATGATTCTGTTTTGTATATCAGAACCAATGAATTAGCACCAAATTACAAGCTGATGACTGCCTATTCGAGCGATCCCTCTACATGGAGAACTTTCATCCCTCACAGCGATTCCGTATACATAGACGGCTACGATGTTTTTGAGAATTATGTGGTTGTGTACGAACAGCATAACAGCATGATCAAGCCACATATCTTTGTCCTCGATGAAAATACCGATTACTACATGACGTTCCCGGAAGATGTGTATGCTTTCTACAGCAGGTGGACACCGGATTTTGATACCGACACTTTATACTTTTCCTACTCATCTATGACAACACCGTCATCCGTGTACAGCTATAATATGAAAACAAAGGAGCGAAAACTTCTCAAACGTTACGAGGTCATCGGTGGTTTTGAGCCGGATGAATATGAATCAAAACAGATTTTTGCACCTTCTTATGATGGAACAAAGATCCCGATTTCGATAGTGTATAAAAAGGATTTGTTCAAAAAAGACGGAACGAATCCGGTATATCTCACCGCTTATGGCGCTTACGGCAGTAGTAGAAATGCTGGATTTTCTCGCATTCGCATATGCTTGCTGGATAGGGGATTTGTCTATGCAATCGCCCATGTGCGAGGAGGTAGGGAAAAAGGCGAGCAGTGGTACCAGGACGGGAAATTGCTGAATAAGAAAAACACATTTCTCGATTTTATCGCATGTGCGGAGTATCTTATCAAAAATAAGTATACATGTCCTGAAAAATTGGCAGCTTTTGGTGCAAGCGCAGGCGGCATGTTGATGGGAGTGGTCGCAAACTGGCGACCGGATCTGTTTGAAGTGATCGTCGCCGATGTGCCTTCTATGGACAAACTGACTGTGCTGTTGGACTCGACTGCGTCCGGTGTAAAATATCATTATGATGAGCTGGGAAATCCTTACATACAAAAACAGTTCGAGTATCTCCTTTCGTGGGATACGTATCAAAATATTAGAAAGCAGGATTATCCAAATATGATGCTGACTGCCGGTTATCATGACAGCCGTGTGCGCTACTGGCAGCCACTTCGGTGGACGGCGAAAGTTCGTGATATGAAAACCGATGATAATATCCTCATCCTGAAAACAAATATGGCAGGACATTATGGCGGCTCCGGAAGATACACACAATATGAGGATATTGCAGAACGTTATGCCTTTATTATTCGCATGCTGGGTATCGAATGAATTATAATAAGCAGGTTGATCGGATAGTAGAATATTTTCACAGACAGGAAAAGACCCCCGATAACCTGAAAATCGGTGCTGAGTTCGAGCATTTTATTGTTCGTGAGAATGATCTTTCTGCAGTCCGGTATGATGAGAACAGCAAGGATGGTATCAAAGACCTCCTTGAATACCTTTTACAAAAAGGATGGCATGGTAACTTTGAGGGAAATAATCTCATCGGATTGGAAAAACAAGGTTCGACCATCACCCTGGAACCGGGTGCGCAAATAGAACTCAGTACTCAGCATACATCCAAGCTCTCTGAAATAGAAAGAACCTACAGAAATTTTGTGTTTGATCTCATGCCCTGGCTTGAAAGTAATCAACAGCTTCTGATCGCACTTGGTTATCAACCTTATTCAAAGATAGAGGATATTCCCTTCATACCAAAGCAGCGTTATGTATATATGTCGGACTATCTTATCAAAAAGAACAAATATGCTCTTAATATGATGAAAGGAACTGCTTCCACACAACTTACACTCGACTATCTCGATGAAGAAGATTATACAAAGAAATTTCAGGTGACGTGTTACCTCTCACCTTTACTGGCAATCCTAACGGATAACAGCCCGATATTCGAAGGGCAACGATATACAAAACATGCATTACGAACCAAAATTTGGTTAAATTGCGATGATGACAGGTGTGGTATCATTCCTCATGCATTTGATGGTGATTATAGTTATGCGACGTATGCACAGTATATTTTGGATAGATCACCCATCATTATTACTCGTGAAGGGCAACTTTGCAACACCGAAGACCAGCCGTTCAAAGCGGTCTTTGATCCTGATGAGTTTACCGATAAAGAACTGGAACAAGTTTTAACCATGTTTTTTCCTGATGTGCGCACCAAGCAGTTCATCGAAATACGCACCGCAGATTCAATTCCATACCCACTCAACTTTGCCTATCTCGCATTACTCAAAGGTCTGCTGTATGATTGTAAAAATATCAAAACTATACACGACACAGTCACAGAATGTTTTGAATTCAAAAAAATATTGGCTTTTCAGCAAGAGATAATAAAAAAAGGATTGAAAGCAAAAGCGTGCGATAAGCACATCATGGAAGTTATCCTGAAATTCATGAACCTTGCAAAAGAAGGACTGGTCAAGGAAGAGCAAAAATATCTTGAACCGCTCTATAGATTAGTTGAAATCAGGAAGAATCCGGTGACTTTGATAAATGAAAAATTGAGGGTAGGCATACCGATCAAAGAAGCGCTGAAAGACTGCATTATTAATAATCAATTTTCATAATCGTTACAAGAGATAATCGATCACAGAGAACATAGAGTGCTAGAGAAGAAATAATTAATAATGACTAAGAAATCACTTTTACACATTTACAAAGAATTTTCCAAAGAAATTTTAGAAAATCCAGAGAAATATTTCGAGGATTATCAACTCGTTAAAGAAGCAGTTGCTGGTTCCACAGCTTTGTATAAAGGCAAGCCCATCGATTTCCATTATCAGCCGATGTTTTTTTATACTATCGATATCCAGCGCTTTGAACACCTTGTTTCGATCTTCTCATCGATCCTGAAAAAGGTTATTCGCGAGTATTGTGAAAATCACGAATTCCGTTCTTTTTTTGGATTCTCCTCATTGATGGAAGAGCTTACTCTCATTGATCCGGGGTATGCAATGCCTTTTCCCATGGCGCGCTTTGATATTTTCTATTCTTATGATGATGATTTTGCATTCTGCGAACTGAACACCGACGGCACCTCGGGTATGAACGAGTCCAATCCAATAGAAAAAGCGGTGTTGTCCTCGCAGATACTGAAAGTGCTCCAGAAGAAATACCGCATCAGCTATTTTGAGCTGTTCCTCCCGTGGATCGAAGAACTGCTTGCCTGTTATACAGAATATTCTCATTCATCGAATTCGAAACCGAACATTGCGATCATGGATTGGGAAGGCGTGGCAACGATCGAGGAGTTCAAGGTTTTCCAGGATATTCTGATGCAGAGAGGATTTAAAACTGTTATATGCGATCCCCGCGACCTGAAATACAAAGATAACAAACTGTACTTCCTTGATACGCGCATCGATCTGATCTATCGCCGATCACTCACTTTTGAGATGTTCGAGCGCGAGAATGAAGTTCAGGATGTACTCAAAGCTTATGCAGACGGCAGTGTGTGTATTGTGGGACCTTTCCGCTCTCATGTTATTCATAATAAGAAGATATTCTCGATTCTCAGGGATGAATCTAAAACAGGTTTTCTGAATGATGTTGAACGTTCTTTTATCAAGAAGCGTATTCCGTTTACAAAAGAACTTTCAGAACCTGCTGCAGAGGAACTCGCTCGAACTTCAAAAGATGAGTATATCCTCAAACCCATGGATAGGTATGCAGCAAAGGGCGTATTCATCGGAGCTGATCATACTGCTGATGAATGGAATAGAATTCTCGACTCGATACAGGACAAAGAGTCCTATCTCGTGCAGAAGTTTATCGAACCGCCTGTTCTGGAATGTGTGGAATTCGAAAATGACAAGCCGATTCTTAAATTTTATAAATATATTACAGGATTGTTCGTTTATAACGGACGTTTTAGCGGAGTGTACACACGTGCAGGTACCTCAAATGTGATCGCCAGCGTGACAGGATGCAAGATCATGCCGAATCTGTATGTGAGAGAGATGTAAAAATTTCACGCAGAGGGCGCGAAGAAGAAAAAAAACGCAAAGAACGGGGAGGGGAAAGGTTATTGTTAAGTAGTCTGGGACCACTCCCAGACTTACATATGTGTCACGTAATGGTCCATGACACCTCTATAAAAAGAAGGATATCATAACATAATATTCTAAAAACCTTGCCATTGAGAAATGGATTTCAAGATAGATAAAAATCATTAAGTAAATTAAAAATTTATTTCTGTGTCCTCTGCTTGTCGTGCCGTAGTGTAGCGAAGGCAGATGTTCTCTGCTTGCTACGGCGTATTGAAAAGAAGCTGAGGTGAGTTAATAAATTATGCTCTTATATATCATACTTTTTCTTGCCGGTGTCGCAGCCGGTTTCATGAACACCCTCGCAGGAGGTGGCTCAACTCTGACGCTTCCTGTTTTGGTGCTGCTTGGACTTCCATCTCCAATTGCTAATGCCACAAATCGAGTCGCGATACTTTTTCAGAATATGGTTGGCACAGTCAGATTTGCGAAGTATAAAGAACTTAAAGTCAAGCCAGTTATTCATATTACCATCGCAGCGATTGTGGGTGCGATCATTGGATCGCTTTTTGCAGTAAAATTGAATGCACGAGTGTTTGATAAAATTCTGGGTGTGGTGCTGATACTCATGCTGGTGCTCATTTTCCGTCCAAAGAGAAAGGAATCTGCTGAGAGGATAAGCCTTCACAAATGGCTTGAAATAGTCATCTTTTTCTGTGTTGGTCTATACGGCGGTTTCATTCAAGCAGGAGTTGGTTTTATTTTTCTTGCCACATTGAATATAGTCGAGAATTTCAACCTTGTCCGGGCGAATGCAGTGAAAGTGTTCATCGTGATGTGTTACACATTCTTTGCAGTCATTGTCTTTGCACTATCAGATAAGATTATATGGAGATATAGTCTGTTGCTTGCTGCCGGGAATATGATCGGTGCTTTTATCGGTGTTCATGCCGCAGTAAAAAATGGCGCTGGTTTTGTGAAGATCGTTATCACGATCGCGGTGATCGTGGCATGTCTTAAATTATTTGGTATTTTGAAATTATTAGGATTGTAAAAAAGGAGTAATTATAATGAAAATTAAAAATCCAATCGGATTTATTCTTGGTATCTTGCTTGCGATTATGGGCTTGGTGATGTTGATCATTCTCGGTGTTCTGCCAGGCATCTTTCCCCTCATTATTGGAATATCTCTTATTGCAACAGGTTTCACGCAGGGAAGAAAGGTAACCATCATTCTCGGGCACATGTTCATCGTGATCGGTTGTGTCCTTTTCACGTGGGGTATTTACCTGCTGCCTTATACGGGCGCTTCCATTCTTTACGTGTTCGTTCGTCCGTTATTCTGGGGTTTGATCTCGATACTTGGTGGTATCTGCATGAATTATCATGGATTCTGTGCGTGTATGAAACGCAAATCGGAGAAAAGTTCGGAATAAAGCAGGTGAGATTTCAAAAATTACAAAATAGAAACCATTTTTTGTCCACTCTGAAGAGGGATGGGTTTCTAAAGCAAGACGGGGTATGTTAAATTTGTTTAAAATATGAAAATCGTATCTTTAGCTGAATGAGAAGATTGAAAAAATACACACCTCCCAGCTGAAGCCGTACTCCTCTTGATAGAGGAGATTTTTGTCACTCTGAGCTTGCGAAGAGTCTATTCATTAAAATATAGTTTCGAACCATTGCGTCCATTCTCCGTAGCAAGCTACTCGAAGGATGAAAAGGATAAAAAGGTTTCGCTTCGGTCTGGCCTTCATAATCAACGAAGTCGTATGGAGTTCAGCATGAAAGTATCGTTCGATCTTTCTTACTACGAAATATACGGGAAGCACGAAATTATAAAGTTACTTTATCAGCGAAAATCAGCTTAATCAGCGTTTATCTGTGTCCTATTAATTTTACGTCCTGAACTCCATATTCAGTTTCCCTGAACTGTTAAGTCCAGCTCTTCGCTCCACGCTTCACGCCCAACTCTTTACGCTCTACGAAATTACCATTTTTCCCAGTGCACGATCTTCTCCATATCCTTCCTTTTCTTGCTGCCGGCAAAGGTTTTAATGGCTTTAGCATATAAGCTTTGTTTATTTTTCGGGTAACCAAACGGACTGAGTGCAATCACTTTTATTTGGGGTGGAATGTTCAGTATTTCCCGCACTTTCTTCTCATTAAAAGCACCGAGCCAGCAGGAACCGATACCCATTTCCCATGCTTCAAGCATCATCTGCTGAAAGGAGATCGCTACATCCACAAGATAGTAATCC
>JAGHCS010000038.1 GCA_021160355.1 Candidatus Cloacimonadota bacterium | reverse complement strand
TATACATATAATTCAAGTAATCAATTTAGACAAAAGAAATTTATGTGTGTCAAGTTTTTATAAAATACTTAAAATCAACAAGCTAGATACCAATTTTTAGCTTATACATCAAGTTGGAAAAGAGCCGTAAGTGCTGTTTTATTTTTAACTTCAAGTCGAGAACCGGAAAGGTTATTCTTTTTAATGACGATACCCGATTTGCCAAATGTCCCAATATACACGAGCCCGACTGGTTTATTTTCAGTTCCACCACCAGGTCCAGCAATACCAGAGACGGCTATTGCATAATCGCTTCCCATAAGTTTCTGTACTCCGTAAACCATCTCCCTGACAGTTTCTTCACTCACCGCACCAAATTTTTCAAGAGTCGTTTCCTTGACTCCCAAAAGATTCATTTTGGCTTCATTGCTGTAAGATACAACACCACCCAAAAAATAATCAGAGCTTCCAGCATTATCAGTAATAAGACTTTGTATCAGACCACCCGTACATGATTCTGCGGCAGAGACTGTTTTTCCGGAAGTTACCATCTTTTTATGAAAAGTTTCCACGATCGTGTCATCATCAAATCCATAAATATTTTTTGGTGGAATATTCTCAAGCAGCCTGTTTATGATTTCTTTTACTTCCTGTTCAGAAGTTCCATAAACTCGAATGTCCACCATTCCCGATTTCGGCAGGAAAGCAATTTTAGTTATACTCGTTTCTTTTACATCAATGGTTTTTGTGAAAATGGTAGATTCTGGAATACCTATTGTGCGGATAGTTTTTTGATAAATTGGATTTACCGAAAGAGTTCTTTTCAGCTTTGGGAATACATGATAAACGAACATGTTTTTCATCTCTGAAGGAACTCCTGGGAGTGCAAAAAAGTGCTTGTTGTTCTCAGTAAAATACAATCCGGGAGCTGTTCCAGTTTTGTTTGGAAGAGCGGTGAATCCTTGCGGAATTTCAGCTTGAGTTCTCACAATTTCCGGGATGGGAACATTTTTCGCTTCATACATCTTTTTGATGGCAGACCATGCCGAGTTATTAAATATGAGTTTCTTTTTGAAGAATTCCGCAATAGCATATTTCGTGACATCATCATGTGTTGGTCCAAGACCGCCACTTACGATAACAACATCATAATGTTCCCAGCAATGTCCTAAGGTTTTCAGAATCATCTTTTTATCATCTTTGATGGTCATAGAGATTCCGAGTGGTAATCCCGCAGAAGTAAGCTGCATTCCGATAAAACTCTCGTTTGTGTTAATTGTTTTGCCAATCAATATTTCATTGCCAATTGCGACATATATGATCTTAGACATTTTTTGCTCCAAAAACAGTTATTTTATATTGTCCGAAGCTGAAGAGAACATCGTTCAAATTACTTGACACCGAGAGTTTCGTCAATGATTTCTTTCATCAATAATAGTTTTCAATAAAAAAAATGAATTAAATGCTTTCTTTGAAAGGAGCAACTATGATAGCTAAGAGAAAAATTTTATTGCCTTTCATTATTTTTTCACTCCTGTTTGTTGTCCTCATTGAGGCACAGGAGATAAAACCCTATGCAGAAGTTATGAACCTGCAGGGAGAGGTCATTTTAAACCATGATCACCAGCTTTCACCAGCGGCAAAAGGTTCACTGCTTTACGATGGCGATATGATACTTACGAAAGAAAATTCCTTTGCAATCGTCAAATTTTCAGACAATGGTGCGATCTCAAAAGTTTTTTCCAATAGTACTCTCACCATAAACATGAGTCAACGCGAGCAGAGCTTTATGAAGACCCTCACATTGGATGTCGGTAAGGTTTGGTCTGAAGTAACAAAGGGGAAAGGCGATTTTTATATCCAAACACCAACCTCCGTTGCTGCGGTCAAGGGAACAGAGTTTATGACCGACGTCGATGCACAGACTGGTTTTACAATTCTTCAGGTATACGAGGGAACAGTCGAATTCAGTAACGAATTCGGCAAAATTGAAATAACAGCAGGCAATCAAGGTTTCTCAAACGGCATAGATACACCATCCTTCCAGGTAATGGAAAATGTTCAAGCTCCTGAATCACTTATGGAAACAACAATACCCGAAGAACCAAGAATTGAATCTCCAGAACAACAACATCAGCAGCAGGAAAAACCTGAAGTTGAGCTTCAATCTGTGGATGAACCGAAAACAGAAACAGAGACCGATAAACCTAAGGCACCAAGAAAATCTATTCTGCCAGGAGCCCTTGGCATTGGTACGGTTACAATTGACGGTGTAACTTATACGAGGATTCGGTTAATGCCCGAAGTGCCAATTTGGAAATTTAAAATCGGATTTGATTTTGATATCCTCATTGATGGCGATGGCGGTATAAGAAAGAAGGATTGGGATAACTTCAACGCGTATCTGAATAAGATCATGTATCTTGAATTTGCAAATAGGCACGACCCACTTTATTTCAGATTGGGTGCATTTCCAAGCGTGAAATTCGGACATGGACTCATTATGAGAGATTATACCAACATGCTGGACTATCCTGCTACAAAACAACTCGGTGCAGAGATTGCAGTTAACACCAAAACTCTCGGGCTTGGATTCGATGTATTTTGCCCTAATGTTGACGAACATAATATCTTTGCTGCTCGTGTAAAAGGTGTTCCTTTTGCCGCTACTGGAATTCCTTTCCTGAATAATCTTGAAGTAGGAATGACAGCAGTAACCGACCTCGACCAATTTGGTGGAATCAGAGCACGCAAGAATGAATTTTTTCCCGACGAATGGGCTGATTATAATATGGGAGATTGGGAGAATATTTATCATGTGATACATGGTGACACAACCGGTTTTTCAAGCTGGTACGAAGCTAATAAAGACAGTCTCCATCAGCACCATTACCCGGACAATCTTGATGATAAAGAAAAAGTAACAATTATCGGCGCTGATTACACACTTCCGCT
>JAGHCS010000102.1 GCA_021160355.1 Candidatus Cloacimonadota bacterium | reverse complement strand
TTTGCAATATCTTTCGTATCTGTTTTCTTGCTAACCTTTCTCGTTAGAAAGGTTGCGGTCGAGCTCAATTTTATTGATAACCCGGAAGAGAGAAAATTTCATAAAACCCCTACTCCACTTATGGGTGGACTTGCAATTTTAATAGGAATGATTTGTGCTTTCTTTCTTTCATTCTTTATCTGTATAAACCTCATACCACAAGTAAAAAGTGTGCTTTCTTTCTTTGTAGGACTCGTGCTCATGTGTTTTCTTGGTCTGTTGGATGACTATCAGGGAATGACTCCTTCTGTGAAATTTTCTGTGCAATTCATTATTGCGATAATCCTGATAATTGGCAGCGGTTACACTGAACTTATCGGTCCCTGGTTTGTCACGGTACCGATTCTCGTTATCTGGATGGTTGGCTTGATGAACGCTCTTAATTTCCTTGATAATATGGATGGGATCACTGCGGGATTGGCGTCGATACTTGGCTTGGGCTTTTTTGCACTGGGTATTCTTTCGGGCAACCATTTTATCTCTCTGATTTCTGTAATTTTTATTGGTGCCACTTTGGGATTTCTTCCGCATAACTTTCATCCCGCAAAGATTTTTCTTGGTGATGCTGGGAGTATGCTTATCGGATACACTTTGTCTGTTCTTGGTATTGTATTGCTCACTGAATTGCCAAAGAACTTCTCGCTTTTCCTTCCCGTTCTTCTGCTTTCTTATGCGATTTTTGACATTTCCTTGGTGAGCATTACACGCAGAAGGGATGGAAGAAGAGTACTTCAGGGAGGGAAAGATCATTCAACACATAGAATAGGTACAGCAACAGGATCAGTGCGTATAACCGCAGTCATGGTTTATTTAATCAATATATTAATGGTGCTCATTACAGTTATAGTTTACGAGACTTCCAGCCAGTGGGCAATTTTGATAACTACAGTTTTATTTGCAATTGTTTTCCTCTTTTTCGGAGGAAAGTTAGACCAGATACCAATACTGATATCACGAAATCAATTAAGAGTCAGACCTTCTCATGATAATACGAAATAAAAATTTTCTTCTCTTAATTTTGATGGGAATTTTTCTGCTTTCCTGCACAAATCTTCCATATAAGAAATCTGTAAAAACTCTTAATGAGGGAAGATATTCTCAAGCTGTTCAGGAGCTTGATACATATATAGAAACATCAAAACATCCAGCTTATAAAGAAAAAGCAAAAGAACTGAGGTCACAAGCTTATTATCAGCTTGGATTGAATGAATATGAAATGGGGAAATATCCTGAAGCATCTGAATATTTTTTCCTTGCCAACTCAAATAAAGCGGATTCTCTTCTCGATAACTGTTATTTCGAGATTGCCAAAGTTGCATTGGATGATCTGGATTATCTTAAATCATCTGATTATCTCTCCTTTATAATTTATCATCTTCCCGAATCAGAAAAAATGCCAGAAGTACTGTATAATGAAATCATCATACAAATAAATTATTCGAAAGATATTCATGCTGCCTATGCGACATATCAAATCCTTCAAAATAGATTTCAGACTTCTGATGCCTTTTCTCAAGCTACGATAATCGTTAATTCTTTCATGCCCTTATTGATTGATGAAGCACAAACGCAATGGGATAACAAATTATTTGCAGAAGCATTGAACAAACTATTTCTCTACCTCGATTATCCGGCAGATTTCCTTAAAGAAATAAAGCAAATGATAGGAAATGTCTATTATACCTGGGCTGTTTCATTGCTTCAGAATAGGGAGCTGGATAACGTAAAGACATATCTCCTTTATGCAGAAGAATATGATCCTAAACTTGCAGATAAGATGAATGATAAGTTAACTGAATTGGCTTCAATATACATTACACGTGGTGATAATTTTCTTTTTGAAAGAGATGTCAGTAACGCAATATTATCATATCAAAAAACTTTAGATATTATTGAAAATTATCAGCTTGCTTATGATAAAATCGCTCGCGCAGAAGAATTTGCTCGAAGGATAGCTCAAGCTGCTCAGCTCATTGAAGAAGGAGATACACAGTTTTATAATGAGGAATATGCCGAAGCTTATGACTCTTATTCAGAGGCATATAAATTAGATAGTATCCCTCAAATTTATGATAAGATCAATCTGGCTTATATATGGACAAGAATTTCGAATGATCCTGAACAATATGCGATTGAAATAGTAAAGCAGTACAAAGATGGAATTATTCCCAACACAATTAATGACATTGAAACCTCTGCCCAGAAGAATTTTTCAAGGCAGGATATTCGTGTCACGCCATGGCAGGTTTTTCGGACTGTCACTCGTAACAGCTATGAAGTCCGATATACAATCGTGATACCTGACAAAAACTATTTCCTGCGCTGGCTCGTTCGTTTGGAAACAGGGGAAGTTATTCCCCTCAATGAAGTAACGGAAGAATTATTGCCATCATGAAGAATATCACATTGATCGTCATGTTTCTGATTATTTCGCTACCTCTATTTGCGGATGAACCAAATGAGTTTGATAATGATTCCATACTGCAAATAAATATTAAATATGGCTGGGATAATACCACAGACTGGAAAAATTCCAGAAAAGATCTGCAAGAGAACATGATTGTTTTCAAGAAGTGGGATGACAAAAAACAATCCCATTTCACAAACTGTTTGAAATCAATGATAGCACCCGGATGGGGACATTTTTCTACTAATAATTATCTCAAAGGTGAAATCCTATTGGGATTACAAGTTTTATTAGCAGGGAGCGCCTATTATTTTTATGATCAGTCACAAGACTATTATGACAAATATAGAAATGCTCATCAGATTGATGAGATAAATCAATACTATATCGATGCAAACTCCTCATACCGGACATCGGGTATCCTTGTCGGTTTGTGGATAATCACATGGGGTTACACTGTGTTGGATTCGATCCAGTCAACAGAAAACTATAATCGTAACCTCTGGTTTACATTGTATGATGAATACATGAACGGCAAGGTATCTGTAACTGCTCAAGGCATACAAATACATTTTTAAAATCATGAAGAAGCATTTTATTTATTTCATCCTTATTGCGACATCCGCAATCTTGATCCTATCCTGTTCTCTCAGCAGAAATAATCCTCTGGATCCCCTTGGAAATCCCGATGTTTTTGCTCCTCCTGTTGTTCAGATAGATACACTTAACACTGATCCCGATCTTATCAAATGGTATGTGGCAATAACAGAGGAGGACAGTCTTGCCGACGGATACTATATATATGGAGCATTTCAAGATAATTACTTCGGGACTTTTGACAAAGTGGGAAAAAATATTAGTGCTTTTGATACTACCTTTTCAAAAGATAATGTAAGCCATGATTATGTGTGGTTCAAGATATCTTCCTACAATATTTTTGAAGGTGATACATTAGAGGGAAAATTTTCGGACATTACCCAATAAAATTCTATGCCATCTCAAATACTTGAAACGCTTAATGATAAGCAGCGCGAAGCTGTTATAACAACTGAAGGTCCTGTCCTTATCCTTGCCGGTGCCGGTAGCGGAAAAACACGCTGTATTGTTCACAGAATTGCTTATCTTATCTCAGAAAAAAAAGTGAGTCCTCATAATATTCTGGCAGTTACCTTTACCAATAAAGCTGCAAATGAAATGAAAGAACGGCTTCAAAGCCAGTTCAACATCAATATTCGATACTTATGGGTTGGCACTTTTCACTCGATGTGCGCTCGAATATTAAGAACAGAATCACAATACCTGCCTGTCACACAAAATTATACCATTTACGACGACATTGATCAGCAACGCATCATGAAAAATGTGCTCAAAGAGATAAACCTTGCAGAAACGAACTTTCCTATAAAAAAAATACTCAATATAATTTCACAGCAAAAGAACAACCTGGTCGAATATGATGAATTTTCTATTGATGATTCCTATTATGGAAAATATCTTCAGAAAATATATGAAGCTTATCAAAAATACCTCATCAGAAATAATGGTGTTGATTTTGATGATCTGCTTCTTTACACAGTGAAACTCTTTATGAATCAAAAAGATGTACTGGAACGCTATCAAGACAGATTTAAATACGTGATGATCGACGAGTATCAGGATACCAATTTTGCACAGTATCGTTTTGCTTATCTGCTTGCCAATAAGCATAAAAATATTTGTGTGGTCGGTGATGACGATCAATCAATATATAGCTGGCGCGGTGCAAATATTGGTAATATACTCTCATTTGATGATGCTTATGATAAACCGCGAATCATTCGCATGACACAAAATTACCGCTCCCCAAGGCGAGTGCTTTCTGCTGCAAATGAACTTATTTCACATAATGAATCCCGTCATAAAAAAGAACTCTGGACAGAAAAAAATGACGGAAAGGATATCTCATTATATAATACTCAAAATGAACGCCATGAAGCGATTGTGATATCTCAAAAAATCATTCAACTTCATGACACTCATGATATCTCACTAAAAGACATTGCTATATTTTATCGAACCAATGTGCAATCTCGGGTTCTCGAAACCCAGTTCATAAAAGATCATATCGATTACCGGATAGTGGGAGGAGTAAACTTCTTCCAGCGTAAGGAGATCAAGGACATTATTGCCTACCTCAGACTTATTGCAAATCTCAAGGATAATGAGAGTTTTTTAAGAATTGTAAATTTTCCAAAGCGCGGAATCGGCAAGACATCGATTACACATCTTTTGGAATTTGCGGCTGATAAAAGCTACTCTCTTTTCGATGCCGTTGATTCACTTGAATCTTGTGATGAATTGTCTTCCTCAGCGAAAGAGCGTTTCAAGTTGTTTAAAAACATGATCTTTGGTTTTATTGAAATTGCTAAGCATCAACCCATCAATGAATTAGTAAAAAAGGTTATCGATACTACTGAAATATTAGATTTTTATAGACACGATGACTCGATCGAAGGTGAGAGCAAGGCAGATAATATTCGCGAATTTGTAGCTTCAACCGATGAATTTGCCGAGAATTTCATTACTATTCATGATAAAGAACCTTCCCTTCAGGAGTATATGCAAAATCTCTCGCTTGTTTCCGATATTGATTATGCTGATATTGATAGAGATGTCGTATCTCTCATGACAATGCATAATGCAAAAGGGCTTGAATTTCCTTATGTGTTTATTGTAGGAGCTGAAGACGGCTTGATCCCTCATAGGAATTCCATGGAATCCACAGGCGATATTGAAGAGGAGCGGCGGTTGTTTTATGTGGCAATGACTCGAACGATCAAGGAACTGTTCATATCATATGCACAATCGCGCAGGTACTTTGATTCAACACTATCTTCGTTCCCATCTCGTTTTCTTAATGATATAAATAAGAGTCATTTTCAAATGTTTGATATGACGAACTTTCATTCAAGTAATGAAAACTATCCAAAAAGAAATACTATAAAAAAATCCTTCGATTTGGGTACGCAGGACGATACATACAAAGTAGGGCAAAGAGTCGAACATATGAGCTTTGGCAAAGGACGAATTCTTTCGATCAGAAAAGATGGTGAGTTAATAAAGTTGACAATATCTTTCGATTCTGGTGAATTAAAAAAAATAATTTCGGATTATATTAAGATTTTATGAAAAAAATATTTATTCTTCTAATAGTACCCCTCATTTCTTTGAGTATATCTTATGCTGATAAGTATGCGGGTGAATTTTTGAATATTGGCGTAGGTGTGAAATCTCGAGCACTTGGAAATGCCTTTGTCGCCCTCGCTGATGATCCTACTGCAACCTATTGGAATCCGGCAGGCATTTATTATTGCAATCACCTGTCTTTTAATATTATGCATTCTGAAGAATATGCAGGAAATCTCAAATATGATGCGATCAGCGCAGTTTACCCACTTGATGATTCAAAAAAATTCGGCTTTCTTCTCACACGAACAGGCATTTCCGGCATTCCTCTCACAGAGCTTGAAGATCCCGATGATACAATTTCAGTGTATAATCCACCTTACGCATATAAGCACGTGAGTGATGCTGACTATACTGGCTACTTATCATTCAGTTCAAGATTGTATGACAATTTCTCCTTTGGGATCACTACAAAACTGGTCTACAGAACGATCGGAGATATAAAAGCTTCTGGAATTGGGCTGGATGCAGGTTTGCTTTATAAAATTAAACCTGCAATTCAAGTTGGTTTGAATGTTCGCGATGCGATTGGAACGACAATCTGGTGGAAGAATGGTGAAACAGAAACAGTGTCTCCAAACATTTTGGCAGGTGCAAGCGTAGGTTTCATTTTCCCAATTATAAATGTGCCTTCACGATTACTGTGTCAGACGGATATTTATTTTGAAAACCGCAAGGAATCTGCCCAATTATCTGCGAGCAGAGCAAGTTTTGACTTTCATGCGGGATTGCTTTTTGATTTTGCTCCATTCCTTTCGATCGCTTGTGGAATTGATAGAGAATACTTCACTGCCGGTGCATTTATTTCCTATAAAAATTACACCTTGCAGTATGCGTTTGAAGATAATTCCGACCTGGATAACATCCACAGAATTTCGCTTGGCGTAGAATTTTTCCATTAAAATAATAAAAAATTTGACAAATATTTAAATAA
>JAGHCS010000179.1 GCA_021160355.1 Candidatus Cloacimonadota bacterium | reverse complement strand
TTTTCATACTGATCCCCTTAATTTTATTTTTATATTTCTAACTTTCCTTTTTTAAAAAGAATTTTATTATTGACTTTAATGATTTTATCGAGCATATAGAATTGTGCGATCATATTGGAATCAATGCTGGTAGCTTCGAGTTCATCCCAGCCAACCTGTAGAGTGAGGGCACCGAATATTTTTGTATTAATATATGGGTGATGAATATTTTGATGAAGTGCAGGATTCATTCCAATGGTGAACGAGCCAACGATATCTTTATCTCCGGTAGCGTTTTTAAATAGCGTTTGAAGTTTCTCGTTATCTGTTCTTGCCTTCATCTTTGTTATCTTATTCTCGTGAATTGTGATATCTACATCTTCGAAGAGCGTGTCATAGAGATAAGCAAAATCTGTGTGAAAATTGCCATTGATTTTACCATTTTCAAGCAGACCGACAACCAGTCCTCCGGGTAGCTCGGAGTCAGTAGCAAGAGAATTTGCAATACCGTCTTTAATTTGGAGAACTCGCTCTGCAGGAAGCTTCACGTTGAGCAAACTGCCATTCCCATCTTCAATTGAAATGTTTTTTGATGCTGCAAGAAGCTCTTTTACACGATTGCATCTCCTGGATAAATCTTTGGGTTCTTCATTGAGTGCTCGCCAGTACATCTCACTTCTCAGTTCAGCATCAGCTTTCTGGAAGTTATTGTATATTGTATCAATTGTGAGGAAGCGGACATCGGTTTCGTAAGTTTTGCGCACATTTTCACGCTTAGCTTCTTCAATAAGATCGCTTTTTTCGATGAGCTCTTCACTGAGAGTTTCATCTTCAATTTCATCGAGGAATTCTCCGGAAAAGATAATATGAGCATTGGCTTCATTAATAAGAAAATCGCTGATTACATCCTTGGTTGCAAAGGAAAGAGGTACATGGCGGATGAAGTTAAATTCCATTCGTTTTGTCCAGAAGATAGGAATTGCATATGCACCCTGTCGGGCAATTTCTACCATAAGATCTTCCACTAACTTTCTGTGCATTGGCTGGTAACTTATCACGACTTTTTCATTTTCTTTTATATCAAGGTTGTGAGTAATGATCTTATGCGCAATATCTTTGAAGCTGACCTTAATGACTTGTTCTCTTCGCCAGTCATCGACTTCCTGATTGAGAATTGCATGAACGACATTGCTTTTACTGAGATCTGCTTCACCGAGCGAAACGTCAACGAAATAATTCTTTGCAACAGCACGAAAATATTTCTTGATCGTGCCGCGGACGTGTTGGGATTCAACCAACTTGATAAGCCCTGCACTTTCAAGTTGCTGTATATCATACCAAAGTGCATTTGGCTTAATTTTGAATTTTAATGCAAGTTCTTGCGCAGTATATTCTTTATCAACCAGGTGACGAAGAATCTTCAGACGCCTATCAGAGGACAGTGTTTTGATTCCTTTGAGCGTTGAGATATAAAAAATTTCCTGCATAGAATTACACTTTCTTTTTCCAACAAGTGAACTTGCGGGAGTATTTCATCCCGCAAGTCCTTTTATAATTTACTGTAATAAGAGTAACTTTTTCGTTATTTCTTTCTTATCAGTAGTGAGTCTGTAGAAATAAACTCCGTTAGCTACTGATTTGTTAATATTGTTCTTGCCATCCCATTCGAACTCGAAGAACGGTCCTTCATCTAAATTAGGTGAGAAGGTTTTTACGAGCTGTCCTTTCACGTTATAAATGGAAAGTTCTGCTCTCTGAATATTCTGTGGAAGTGCAAAAGAGAAGGTAGTAGAGTTGCTGACGGGATTGGGGAAATTCTGGTGAAGCGATACTGTTTCTACTGGACGTGGGTCATCATTGCTGACGATTGGAATTTCATAACTGGAACTTGGGTCGCCGATGAGCACATCATCAATGTACCAGCCATAGTAAGTATTTACTGAAGTATCAGAGCCAAAATTCCAGCGCATATTTGCTGTACTACCCGCATAGGAAGAAAGATCAAACTCAACTTGCTCCCATTCGTCCAATTGACCACCAAAGCCCTGTGCGCCAAGACCGGTAATATTTCCAGTATAACCACCCAGCGGAATAACTAAGTTATATGTTGAACCACCGTTGGTGGAGATGGTTACATTTCCACCATCCCAAAGTGTAGTAGTGCCCTCGAAATCATAATAATGCCAGAAATAAAGAGTAGCATCTGAGGGAACAGTGAATTCTGGAGAATCAAGCGTCCAATCAGCATTATTAGTACCGTAATATCCACCAAGAACAGTTCCCCAGAGATTTATTCCGGAGTGTGCGGTAATACCGCCAGCAGTTGGTTCTCCCCATTGCCAGCCGCTTGCATTGTTGCTGACAAAGTTTCCATCATTTGGTTCGAAATCAGAGAATAAAGCAGCATAGCCCAGATGATAATCGATTACTCTATCACCATCTATAAGGAGAGTTCCGGAATAGGGCACATAGCCGGGAGATGAAACATAGACATTATAATTGAAATGAGGTAGAGAAACACTGTATGAACCTCCAGAAATATCAACTGCAGCATATTCTTCTCCATTATCCTGTCTGTAATAGTGAATTGTACCGTTTGCGATGACAGAGAAATCTGCATACACATTACCGGATACATTTCCACTCTCAACTGGATCGAGCTGCATATCGTGTGTATTTGCACCATATCCGAGGAAATAACTCAGCTCTTGGTAAGGATTGAATCCCCATTTGTTTATATAAATGTCATAATTATCTACAGCTTGTTCAGATGCAACATTGTAAAATCCCGAGGAGTTTGTTGTAGCTGTGAAAAGAGGATCGTCTTCAGGAACTGCGCCTTCTTCATAAAAACGAATTTCAGCATTAGAGATCGCAGTACCGTTATCACTGTCTGTCAATGTTCCTGATACAGTGCCAAACGCCACAATTACTGCAAAATCTTCTTCGTATAGGTCATAGCCGGATTTGGAAATAACTGAATGAACGTTGCCAAGTTCATCAGGTGTCATAATTAGGGAACTACTCGTTGTGCTAGAATAATTATTCTCATTAAGTTTAGCCCAAATAGTCGTTCCGTCATCATAGCAATACTGATTAATGGATGCTTCCATATTCATTGCAAGTGTGTCATACAGACCAAAGGTTGTAGTCACATCAATGTCAGGATTTGTTAAGCTGAGAGCATTAACGGTAAGAGCCTCGTTAAAGAGCAGATAGTCTTCATCTGGTCTCTGACCGCAGATTTGAAGAGCAGGTCCGAACTGATAATTGAGAGAAAGAACAGCTTCTCCATTTGCATCAGTGGATACGACTGAGGATGTATAATCCAGTCCTTCCGCCCAGACATTTACTCCAACTTCAGGAGTTGTACCCTCGCTGTCCATGACCGTCACAGTAACATTGGTTGTCTGATTAACATCGATATTATCAGGGGTGATATCTACCTGAACAGGGACTATTGCATCAATAAAAGCGGTGTAAGGTATTGTATTATATGCAGTCACAGTCAGGGTCATTTGTCCGGGTGTTACAAGTGGCTGATCGAGATTAATTGTTGCATGGCCTGTAAAATCTGTATTACCGTAGCCATATAGAGTGCCATCCATATACAATCCGATAAGTGCGCCGTTAATACCAACCACTTCGACATCATAGGTAGTTGAACCGAGTGGAATTATTGGATTATGATTAACTGTCATTATTGCTGGTGTATCGGTTCGAAGTTTGACTGAGGGATCTCCGAAAACCGTCCAATACTTGAACTCATTCGTGCCACCCGAAAAATTTTCATCCATCATTTGCATAGCACCGCTGAAATAGAAGTTGCCAAGAGTCGTGACTTGTTCATTCACGAGGAACATATTTGCGTGATACTCAGCGATCATAGGAGGTACCCAACTCTGGCTAATTACCGATGCATACACACCGATCGCACCAGTTGGAACTCCACTTGAATTATTTGTGGCACGAGCCCATGCTTCTGCAAAACATGTGGAACTTACAAAATTACCATTCAAACAAGCAACACATATTATGAAGGGACACATATTATCATTAGTAAGCTGATTAATATTGGTATTCGAGAAACCTGTTGTGCCCCAGGATGTTGTAGATCCGTGACCACAGTAGTTCAGAATGCTTCGTCCATTATTGATTGCATTTGCTACATCAGAAGCAGTACCTGATGGGTCATAAATTTCATCAACATGGGTGTAGTTCCATGCCATTAGAGAATCGCGAATGATACCCATCATTACATAGTCTGCCCAGCCATTATATCCAGTACCCGAACCTTGGGAAGAAGCTATTCCGACACCCTTATGCATCCAATCACCTGAAATAAGGGGATTCGCTTCATAATAGAGAACCCTGTCCACCTGCGTCGTAACCTGTGAGCCTGTCGCAGCAGAGAATCTTCCAACAAATGCATCAGGATAAAAGTCTCCACCTTCAAGGCAGGCGTACAAAGGATCTTTGTTGTTCTCACAAGGAACAACCTGTGGTGCATCACCTACAATAAGAATGAAAGCAAGATTCCAAGTATCATAAAGATTTTGAATGTAATTTTTTATGGCGGTATAGTTATTTCCAATTGTGCCGACATTCACCATCTGTGTAGGAATACCCTTTTTATTTTTCCACTCATACAGTGGCTGCATTTCATCTGAAAAATCATCATAAGTAATAATGACCATTGAGCCGACCGCAGCTGTGGGAACATGTCTATGATACTGGGAGGCACGTTCAAAATTTATGAATTGAGTTTTATACACTTCAAGGAAAGAAGCAGCTACAGTCTCATATTCAAATAAACCTTTATCCTTCACATTGACATCGCTGTAACCATTCTCGGTCACTGTGATGTTTATGTTCTTGTACACACGAAGTTTGTGCTGTACAGGATTATATTGGAAGGGTTGCACTTGAATGACCATTCCGCGAGCATCCCGCATAATGTATGGATCTCGTGAAAAGACTATTTCCTGCGGATACCAGGCATCTTCGTTATATATAGAATCAAATGTGTAAGTTACATCTTCCGGATTGATTTCACGTGAGAAGCTTCCTTTTGAAGGTGCTACGTAGATATTTTCAAATTCTTCATACTCGGAATTGACAACAGCAACTTCCATGTTTGAACGTGGAGGAATGAGCACACTTCTATTAATATGAGGAAGCTCTGGATATCCCCGATCAAGGAGGATGCCTTCGTGAGGAATAATGATCTTCGTGTATTCTTTTCCATCAATTATTATTTCTTCTTGATAAAAACCATTGATGGAATATGTGAGATCAATAAGGTTATCATTTGATGTTAATACCTCAACCTCAACGGGATTTTCTGTATCTCCGTTGAGAGGTATCCATGTGTGCTGTCCTGCAAAAAGAGAAGATGCAAGAAACAGCAAACTAATAAGAATGACAAATTTTTTCATTATGGGTCCTCCCTAACGTAACAATATCATTTTTTTAGTTATTTCTTTATTATCAGTCGTTAATCTATAGAAATATATTCCGTTAGCAACCGGCTTTTCGGTCATATCCTTACCGTCCCACTGTACCTTATGAAGCGGACCTGTGGATATATCAGGAATGAAAGATTGCACCAGCTGACCCTTGATGTTATAAATCTTCAATTCAGCTTTTACAGCATTGACAGGTAGCATGAAGGAAATTGTTGTGGAATTGAGAACAGGATTCGGGAAGTTTTGTTGAAGTCTAGTAGTAATCACAGGATTTACAGGATCATTATCAAAATAGATTTCCTGCCAGCTTGAGTTGGGATCACCATAAAGCACATCGTCGATATACCAGCCATAATAATCATGGACTGAACTATCTGAACCGAAGTGCCAGCGAAGGATCGCATTATCACCAGTATAACCGCTGATATCGAATTCTACTTGTTCCCATTCATCAATCTGACCGCCAAAGCCCTGTTCACCATCAAGACCAGTTATTGAGCCAGTATATCCTCCTACCGGAGTAATGACGTCAAAGCTTATACCTCCATCGGTTGATATGGATACATTACCTCCATCCCAATAAGTGTATGAGCCCTCGAAATCATAATAATGCCAGAATGTCAGCATTCCAGAGCCATTAATGGAAAATGTCGGAGAATCTAGGGTCCAGTCTGCATTGTCCACACCATAGTAACCATCTATTACAGTAGCCCAGCATTTTGATCCGGAGTGAGCAAATATCTCACCACCGGAAGGTTCACCCCATTGCCAGCCATTTGCATTGTTGCTGACAAAATTTCCATCATTTTGCTCGAAGTCGGCAAAGATTTCTGCATATCCAAGGTGATAGTTTATTCCCATATCACCTTCGACAGTTAAGGTTCCTGAATAGGGAACATGCTGGGGTGAGGAAACATATACGTTATAAGTAAAGTTTGGAAGTATTACTTCGTAGGTTCCACCACTCACATTAACTGTTGCGTATTCTTCACCATTATCGCTTCGGTAATAGCTAAGAGTACCGGTATTGAGAATAATGAAGTCACTAACTAATTGACCTGAAACCATGCTGCTTTCGACCGGGTCCATTATGATGTCATGTGTGTTTGCACTATAGTTGAGGAAAAAGCCAAGTTCCTGATAAGGATCAAATCCCCATTTATCAATGTATATATCATAGTAATCGACCGGATATTCTGAAGTAATTTCATAGAATCCAGAACCATCAGTAATGTCACTGAACAGAGGTGGCTCCGAAGGATCACCGCCTTGCTCATAGAAGCGAACTTCAGCATTTGCAATAGGAACAGCATTGTCAGCATCGGTAACAATGCCGGAGACGGTACCGAACACCTCAATGGTTGTGAAGGTTTCCTGGAACATATTATACCCGGATTTCATAATACCTGCTTTGATGTCAGTAATGCACGTGGGCGTATAGGTGATTTCATCTATTGATGAATATATTGATGTGTCATTCTCGACGATATAAAGACCGTAGTTACAGCCCGTTTCATCTTGTGAGAAGAGGACTGTGCCAGGTAGGTTCAATCCGAATGTGTCCTCGAGACCAAAGGTCGTGGTAACCCATATTGAGGGGTTGGTCAGATCCATTCCACCAGTAACACCAAATGGTTCTTCTACAAGATTATATCCATCACCGGTTCTCCATCCGATCACATTAAGGATCGTATCGCCACCATATTCGCCACCGAAATTCAAGGTACAGCTTCCGGAAGCATTAGTAATGCCTGAGGTTGTTCCATACACACCAGGTCCGGTAATAAGAATATTTACATTAGGGATTGGTGTCGTTCCATCATCTTCAAATATATCGATAGTTACATCAGTTAAAGTATTGATCGGCATGGAGCTAGGTGTGATATTTACTACGGCAGGTGTTGCAACTACGACTGATGTAAGAACTGGTTGATACTGAGGTTTTGTGACAATAATATCAGCAGTTCCGGCAGTAGTGAAAGGATCAATAGTAACTTCTGCACTTCCAAAATCGCTGGCAAGTGCAGCACCGTGAAGCACTCCGTTCATAGAAATAGCAACATAAGAGCCAGGGTCTGCTTGAACAGTGAAGCTGGTTGCTCCAATTGGAAGTAGCCCCGGGAAGGTGACAAAATTTGTCGAGCCCTGAGTCATATATACTACAACAGAGGGATCCCCGAGAAGGTTGTATGCTTGCCAGTAGTAAGTGGGAGTGGAATGCTGGGGATAACTAAGATTTGCAGCTTCGGTTACTGCAAGGTTACCAATAAAGGTTAATGCATCTTGAGTAACATAATTTGTAACAAAAGGAGCATCATAAGCGCCCCAGGAGGTTTCTGCATAGGTGGGGGTAACCCCGCTTCCCACTGTGGGGAAAGCACCAACTGACCAATATACATCTTCATGCCAGTAGGATGACGGTGCAGAAGCAATATAACCGATCGCTCCTGTTGGTTCACCTGTAGTGTTATCAGTCGCTCTTGCCCATGTTTCACCAAAGCACTCTCCATAACCAAAGTCGCCGCTCAAACAGCAGTTTCCAATTGCAAGAGGATACATGCCGACATTTGTAAGATTATTAACCATAGATTGAGTCATGCTTGGATTGCCCCAGCTTGTTTGGCTTCCATGAGCAGTGTAGTTTATCAAAGAAAGACCATCATCGATCGTATCATAACATCCTGTGTATGAAGTGAGATATAAATGAACATCAACAAATCCGTGAGCAGTATTAAAATAATTATCTGTACCATATAAAACTGTTGGCTGTCCGTGTGTAGGATTATGAGAACCATCTACACCGGCGATAAGTGTTGCATTATCCAAAAATGAAGGATCGGTGAACTGGTACTTTTCATAATATAAAGTTCTGTCTATTTGAGTTTGAAGCTGAGCAGTCGTGGTTGCAGAGAATCTTCCATAATACATTTCTGGGAACATGTCTCCGTCAACACTGCAATAATAGAGGTCTGTAACTTTATTTGAAGAAGAACCTATTTCGGAAGCTACCTGTCCGGTATCACCGACAAACAGCACGAAACTTGGAGCCGGATCTGAAGGAGTTCCCGCATTATACTGATCATGAACCCAAGTTTTAATTTGACTGCTCGAAGTGCCGATTATGTCGGTATAACCAACAATTACCTCGAATCCTTTTTGAGTTTTCCATTCAATGAAATCTTCAAGCGTAGTCTCAAACATCCTGTTTGCGACAATGAGATATTTCACAGGATAGATAACAAGGTCGGGATGTGTCGGGTAGCCGTGATCTCTTCCATTGAAAAGTCTATCATTGATAACATCGAAATAAGGTGATGCTGTTGATGCTTTTGTGTATTCAGTCTGCGCGATATCCGGATCATTGAAGTGTACTTTTACTCGAATATCGTTATACACTTTGATCTTTTCTTCAGCCGGATTGTATCGTACTGGCGCAATGACCAATTGAGCTAAACGATAACTGCGTAATGTGCCAAGAACCTCTACTGTTGCGAGTTCGATTTCATTATACGCATTAACAGCGTAATCATCTTCATTAAATTCAAAAGGAACTGTAGAGGGATCTGTGCTTTTGGAAAGTGAGGGTTGAACGGGCATAATCTTGTTTGATATGTCGAAGTCTGCAAGGGTATATTCTGTGATCGTGTAATCAAGAACATCAATAGTTACTTCAGCACCAAATGGTATCTCAATCAGTTTTTTGATTGCAGGAAGTTTGGGTGAGCCGATTGCTCCGGTAGAATATCCACCAGGAATACGAAGCTCAGTAAAAACCCCCTTTTCGGACGAAATGTCCAGGGTAGCAATTTCAGAAAATTCAAACGTAACATCCAAATTATAATATGAATTTTCAATTATTTCAAAATTTGTTTCTGCTTTATTTAAAGCAATTTTTGAACTGCTGGCAAATGCGAGTGAGGTCACAAGTGTTAACAGCAGAACTGCAACCAAAGTTTTCTTCATCGAAAACCTCCATTTTTTTATCTTTAATATTTTTTAAAAAGTTTATTCAAAAAAATTTGATTAAAATTTCAGACATCGATGAAGATTGTCAAGTGAAATCAATTTTAATGTTACTTTTTTATAAAATATATATATTAGCGAAAATAAAAATTATTGACATTATTATAT
>JAGHCS010000080.1 GCA_021160355.1 Candidatus Cloacimonadota bacterium | reverse complement strand
TATAATCAACAGGTAAACAAAAAGAATACAGGTGTCATGAAACTATACAAAAGAGACTTTATTTCAATACTTATTGTTGGCGTCGTCATTATTGTATTTCATGTTCTCGATATTTTTCCATACATTGCTCAAATCTTTCAGCCAATACAGGACAGCATCTATGATTCAATCGACGATGCCGGAGATGTTTTTAAGGAAGCAGAGCGGGAAGGATATAGCCCCGAGGGTGGATTCCTTATGCTTAGCGATTTTGAAACACCGGAAGAGTTGCAGAAATGGCGTTATGAAGACGTTATTCTTTACCAGTCAAACCAGTTTGTCTCAAGCGGCAATCAGTCGGGTAAAGTAGAATTTTTAGCAGGGCGTGGTGATGCTCCAAAATTGTTCCTACAGTATTTTCCTAAGCGCTGGTCAAATTTTGTAGCTTTAAACTTCGAAATCTATAATCCGTCCGAATCAAAAACGAGGGTCATTCTCCAGATAAAAGACCGCAGTGAGAAACGATTTAAATATGATCTCTATCTCGAACCGAAACAATGGAATCAGTATTCTATACCAATAGCCGAAATGGCCGACAAGATAAATATTAAAAAAATAGTAGATCTAAATTTTTTCCAATGGAAACCATCTAAAGACGCTGTGGTCTATATTGATGACGTGAAGCTTATCACTTCTCAATTTGAAGATCAAAAGGTCTATGTAAATCCCGCTCAAACCCAGCAAAAGGTTAAAAATATAACTTCTCAACAGGATCATGAGGTCACCAAAACTTATTATTCTCAGGGAAACACCATTACTTTTGGAGCAAAAAACGTTAACAAAATTGATATTGGCACTATACCTTGTACCGGCATTGTCCGATTTCCTTCGGGAAAAGTTTATGAAAAAACAGTCATGCTTCTCAAAGATCCCAGCGGACAGGATCTTCGCTATCAAATTAAGGTAGTCAATACCTGGGGAGATGGGAGTTTCAAAGAAGCTCAACTCGATTTTCAAACGAGTTTCAAAGTAAATGAGCAAAAACAATTTTCCCTTCTCTATGGTAAAGATCTGGCAAAGATGAATTTCAAATCCGGTGTTACTATCCGCTACAAGGAAGATGTCATACAGGTGAGTACAGGTAAGCTATGCTTTGACCTGAATAAAAATCACTTCACATTACTGGATAAAGTATGGCTTGATGCAAATGGTGACGGTCTCTACTCGGATAACGAGCTTGTAAGTGAAGGTGAAGACATTATCATGACGTACAACGGCATCTTTTACCGGAGTTCCTATGATTATGCCACTTACAATATTGAGATGATAGAGGCAGGACCACTACGAACGACCTTTAAGGCAGAAGGATACCTCAGGAATAGCGGCGGATATGATCTATGCAAATTCATTGCACTTATCAACGCATTTGCCGAGCAAAGTTTCGTGGAAATTTCACTGGACTTCATTTTCTCAAAAACCGCTCCTATTGAATCAGCAGCGATCTATGTGCCCTATTCTAAGGAAATCGCGCAAGTGTACTCCCCAAATACAGGAGTCCAGATGGATCTTCCCGCATTAATTTTTCAGTCTGATATTGAGAAATCTGAAGTGCGAAGCCATGGGCGCAAACTCCCCTTTGATCTGAATTTATCGCGCTGGATGGATGCAAGTAATTCTAATGGCGGCGTGGTGCTTGCCGTCAAACCCTTCTGGGATCTCAGTCAGTTTGGCTATTATATACAGGAGCAAGATGTCACTCTTTTGCTTTGGCCTCCTTACGCCCAGGAAATCGATATAAAATTCACTCTACAGAATAAGATGCAGCGCAACTATGAAAATCGAAGAAATCAGGATTTCAACAGAACTCATGACATCCTTATTTATTTCCACTCAAGTGATATCGAACAACTCAGAACGACTGAGGTTGCTGAAGCATTTCTGCACCCAGTTGAGTTTATTGCGCAATAGTATATGATCTCAACTGCAATTCCCTTCTTGATGTACCACAATATCTTACCTGAAGGAGATCCATATACAATTACAAAAGAAATGTTTTACGAACAAATGGCTTTTTTACATGAGCAAAACTATAATGTGATTGCTGTAAGAGATTTTGTAACACACTCAAAAATATTGGAGAAGCAAACAAAAAATAATGTGTGCCTAACCTTTGATGACGGATATTCAAATAACTATGAATATTGTTTTCCTGAGTTGAAAAAATATGATTTCAAGGCAACTTTCTATGTCACAACTTCTATGATTAATTCAGTACTGGGTTTTACACAAGATCAAATACGTGCACTTGCTGAGAAAGGAATGGAGATCGGTTCACATACAGTAAATCATGTCTTTCTTTCAAATCTTCCGGATGAAAAATTGTTTTATGAATTGGAAGAATCAAAAAAACAGCTTGAAGAAATTATTCAAAAACCTGTAACAAGCCTTTCTCTTCCAGGTGGAAGAGGGAATAAGAGAATCATTACTGCAGCGCAAAAAGCTGGGTACGAAACACTGTGCACATCAGTATACCATCCCAATGATGCAGAAACTTCTATCTTTTCTCTTGGTCGGATACCAATAAAGAGAGACTGTACAAAAGAATTATTTGAGAAAATTGTATCTCTTGAACCATCGTTGTGGAAATCCATGAAACTCAAGCAGGACGTAAAATTTATAATCCAGAGAATACTCGGCAATAAATTATATCACTCTCTCTGGAAGATGAAGTACGAGTAAAATGGGCTGGATAATTGCTTTCTGGATTTCTGCTATAGTCCTCTTCTATGTATATTTTGGATATCCTGTACTGATACTATTTTTGTCAAAACTACTTCCCAAACCATTTGTTAAATTCTCAGAGGAAGAGCTGCAAAATGCATCTCTGCTCCCTGAGATCAGCATTTTTATCCCTGCTTACAATGAAGAACCTGTCATTGAGAAAAAAATACGCAACACCCTGGAACTTGATTATCCGAAAGATAAGATGGAGATTGTTGTTGCTTCGGACGGCTCTGAAGATAAAACCGTTGAGATCACACAGCTCTATTCTGATAAAATACAGCTTATGGCTTATGATGTGCGTATAGGAAAGACGGGCTTGATAAATAAGACAGTTCCCAAGCTCAAGGGTGAGATCATAATCTTTTCCGATGCGTCGGCAATGCTCTCAGTAAATGCCCTGAAAGAACTTATTTCTCCTTTTAAAGATCCAAAAATCGGCAGCGTATCAGGACTCTATATTCTCAGGGACGCTTCTTCAACTTCCCGTGCGGAGGGTGAGAGTTTTTACTGGCACTATGAAACCTTTCTGAAAACCAATGAAAGCACATTCTATTCAATATTAGGAGCTCATGGCGCTTTGTATGCGCTTAGAAAATCCCTCTTCCAAACTCTTCCTCCCAATGCAATCAATGATGACTATATCCTTCCAATGTATGGAGTTCAGCAAAAAAAACGTGCTGTGTATGAACCAAGAGCAATTGCAGTGGAAGAAGGCACAACCTCGGTTCGGGGAGAAATGAATAGACGCATACGAATCTCTGTTGGGAATTTTCAACAGCTTTTTCTCCTTCGAAAACTTCTCAATCCTTTCCGCGGCAGGATCGCTTTTGAATTTCTCTCTCATAAATTCCTCAGAAGTTTCTCCTTCCTTTTTATGATCGGGCTCTTCATTTCCAATTTAATTATTCCAACAACGGGATTCCGCATATTCCTCCTAATCCAGATTCTCTTCTATCTTCTCGGGCTGAGTGGGGTAATATTTTTCAAAAATAAAAAGATGCCTGTTCCTATCACAGTTCCTTTCTACCTTGTCATAATCAATTACGCAGCTTTGATCGGGCTATTTAAATATATTTTACATACACAGAAAATGACCTGGGAAAGACCACAGTGAGTAAGTACTACACCCGGCTTGCACGAACATATCTTACTTCCGGAAATCACAAATTCCTTTCCTTTGGCAACGTGATTTCTGTTATAGGAATTTTCCTTGGAGTTTTTGCTCTCATTGTAGTTATGTCTGTGATGAACGGGTTGGAAGAAGATATTACAGAACGAATTATCGGATTGCATTCAGAAATTAAGATCTATGCAAAAGATTTTGTACCGCTTGCGAACTGGCATCGCGTTGAAAAAGAAATCGACAATAAAGCGATAACCGGGATCAGTCCCATTGTGCAAGCGGAACTTATGCTTCTTCACGAGAAAAAAGTTAGCGGGACGATCTGCCAGGGTATCGACCTCTCAAAACATGATGATATCACATTTTTAATGAACAGAATATACATCGGCGCACCTACACAAGAGGAACTGAATGAGGGCATCATCGTCGGCTCGGACCTTGCACTTATCCTCGGCGTGAACTGGGGAGATGAGTTGACTCTTACGTCTCCGATTGCCGACCAGCCGACACCATTTGGCATGATGCCGAAAAGCAAAACTCTGAAAGTAGTTGGACTGTTCTACACAGGCATTCCTGAATACGACATGAAATATTCCTACACAGACCTTCACACTCTTCAAAAATTTCAAAATATGGGAGATGCTATTTCGTATCTTGGAATTAAAACGGTTTCCCCTAAAAGGTCTCTCAGTGTGGCAAAAAATATCAGGACGAAGCTCGGAGATTCCTATGATGTGCTGGATTGGAGAGATTTTGAGAAGCATCTTTTCACCGCCATCCGGTTCGAGAAGAAAATCATGTTCCTTGTGCTTGTGCTTATCTTTCTTATTGCCGCCTTTAATATGATTGGAAATTATCTTAAACTCGTTGCCCAAAAACGTCAGGACATAGGTATACTAAAATCATTTGGCGCAAAGAAAAAAGATGTCATGAAGATATTTTTATACAATGGGATATTTATTTATTTGATAGGAACTTTAACCGGTTTTATTGTGTCTCTTGGAGTCCTCGCTGCTCAAATAAAATGGCAATTCATACATATTCCTATATCCGGAATGCCTTTTCAATCCGTTCCTGTGAAAATCGAATTTTTTGACCTGGTACTTGTTGCTCTTGCATCACTCATCATCACGCTTCTGACCACACTCATCCCGGCACACCGCACCATGAATATCGATGCGATAAAGGTAATTCGGGAAGCAGAAGAATAAATTATCTCAACTTTCGCAGTAGTTATTATCTGGATTCAAAATGAGAATTTTTAAAACACTTTACATCCTGTAATATGAATTTCTAATTACAAAGTATCTAATGTTTAATGAAAGATCAAATAATGAATGATAAATAAAAAAAGAGAATCGCTTGTAAGGAGCGAACTGCAAAATTGAGGATATTATAAAAATAGTATTCGTTTCACCATGATCCGACATGAACTTATGGCAGGAAAAAAATAGTATATTTGCTTGTGGAAGCTAATTCCACAAAAAAGGATGTAATTAACCCAAAATCGTGAATCGTGAATTGCTTTCAAACCAGGGAAGTATAAATTGATTTGACTTTGAAGTTTTGAAATTTTATTTGAAATTAGAAATTAGGATTTTGAAATTATTCTTTGTTTTCGTCATCAAACAATATTTTCTCGATACATTCCCTTGCGCAGGTATAAGAAAATCCTTTTCTCTGTAAAAATGCAAGTGCTTTATCTCTTCGTTCGCGTGGTTCCAATTTCATATATTTTGATTTTCTCTTAGAGAGTTCTCTCAAAGCCATTTCATGCTCTGTTTCGTGAGAAAGATACTTTTCTCTCAGTCTTTGAATAATCTCGTTCGAAATCCCTTTTTGCTTTAACTTTTGTATGATAGCAAAGTTCCCTTGAGGATGGTGTGAGATCAGGTCAAGCATATAGGATTCTGCAAAATCCTCATCATTAATGAAGCCCTTTCCCCGATATTTTGTCATGAGTGCATCAATTGTTGGCTGTGAAATTTTCTTACTTGTGAGTTTTCTTAAAATTTCTTTTTCCGAGCGGAACCGGTATTTTAAAAATTCCAGGAGTATATATTCTGCTTCAAAAAATTCTATTTTTCTGCGCAGTTCATAAAATTCATCGGGCTGGAAGATTCGTCCTTGCTCCAGCCCGAATTTCTGTAATACGTTCTTTGATGAGACTGAAAATCCGAACTCATCATCAATGAAAATATGGTATAATCGTTTATTTTTTCTCTTGCTTATCCTTGTTATCTTCATTTTTTGTAGGTGTTTCTATACCGAGCGCTTTTTTTACTTTTTTCTCGATCTGATTTTTAACCTTTGGATTGTCGCGTAGATAATCTTGTGCTTGATCCTTACCCTGACCAAGCTGAGTGTTCTCATAAGAATACCATGAGCCCTTCTTCTGGATTATCTTTGCATTCACTGCTTCATCCACAATAATGCCAAGCGAAGAAATACCTTTGCCGTAAATAATATCGAATTGCACTGAACGGAAAGGTGGAGCAAGCTTATTCTTCACTATCTTTACCCAGATTACATTTCCAAGGATCTCGTTTGATGAACTTTTAATTTTGGGTCCAGCTTTGACTTCGATGCGCACTGAAGAATAGAATTTCAGCGCCACACCACCTGTGGTTGTCCTGGGATTCATATAAGGAGTGACGCCGATCTTCATACGAGTCTGATTAATGAAGATAAGTGCGCAGTTTGATTTGCTGATAACGCCTGTGAGTTTTCGCAGCGCTTGCGACATGAGACGTGCCTGCAATCCAACATGGGAATCTCCCATATCTCCTTCAATTTCTGCTTGAGGAACGAGGGCTGCTACAGAATCCACAATGATCAGGTCAACAGCATTGCTTCTTACGAGTGTTTCTGCTATCTCAAGTGCCTGTTCACCATTATCGGGTTGTGAAATGAGCATTTCATCAGTATTAATACCGAGCTTTTTTGCATAAGAAGGGTCTAGTGCATGTTCAGCATCGATAAAAGCAATCACTCCACCCAGTTTTTGGGCTTCGGCTGCAATATGCAACGCGAGTGTCGTTTTACCTGATGCTTCCTCACCATAAATTTCCGAGATCCTTCCGCGTGGTATTCCCCCGACACCAAGAGCAGCATCAAGATTGATGGCTCCGGTTGGTATAGTCTCGATATCGACGAGAGTGCCTTCACCAAGCCGCATGATCGAGCCCTCGCCGTATTTCTTGCGGATCTGACCCATTGCAGTATCAAGGGATTCTTTGTAATCTTCCTTTTTCATTATATATTACCTCCGTAATTTTTTGTCTTATTTAAATTAAATGTTTTTAAAATTGAATATATTGGACCCGAGGATGTAAGGTGGCTTTTGAATAATGTGAGCTCATTGCATTGCACAATATCCTCGACAGGCATCAAATTGGAAGAAATTTTCTCCCAATCGATATTTCGGACAAATTTAATTCTGCCAATTGTTGTATGCAGAGCCAAAGGGCGTTTCTCCTTACTGAAACCAAGATCATACAATGCCAGATCAACATCTTTGAAAAGTTTTGCTGCGGAATCTGTCTCGTCTTTCATATCGTACCAAATCAAACGGGGACGTTCGGAATTCGGGATTATTTCTGCTTGTTTAAAAGAAATTTCAAACGATGCGTGCGTATCGGTCACCTTTGCTACAGTCTCATAGATATCTTCAAGAATACGCTCGTTCACATCACCTAAAAATTTGAAGGTCACATGCAGATTTTTCTTGTTCACCCACTTGATTCCTTTTGGGACGTAGCCTTTCAAGATTTCAATATTGCGCGCAATACGTGCTTTAAGCTCATCGGGAAAATCTATTGCAAGAAAGAGTCTCATCAGCGTTTATATCCTATCATTCGAAGAAATTCTTTACGTTTTTCCATATCCTCATCAGACTCAATTCCCTTTGGAGAAAAACCGTCAATAACGCCGAGAATACCTCTGCCCTGCTCGGATTCAGCAAGGATTACTTCAACCGGATTTGCAGATGCACAGAAAATATTCACAACCTCAAAGCACTGCTTCAAGCTGTTAAGCACATTAATCGGAAATGAATCACGCATAACAATAAAAAAGCAATGTCCCGAAGCAATGTTCGTCAGATTTTCTACAGCAATATCAATAAGTGCTTCGTCGGTACCGTCTTTCCTGATAAGGCACGGACCAGATGCTTCAGAGAATGCAAGCCCGAATTTCATGCCCGGCACGGAATTCACCATGATCTCATAAATGTCCTCAACGGTCTTTATAAAATGGGACTGTCCCAGGATAATATTACACCCCTCTGGAAACGTCAGTTTCACCGATTTTAATTCCATTGTGGCTCCCTATTTATTTTTTCTAATGGCATGGTTAGAATAAAGATTTTTTTCACCAGAAGTTTGTCAAATTTTGTGTGCATTTTCTTGACATTCATACTCGGTTGGTCATGAAAAATTTATGAGAATCGAAAGCTACCAGTTCGGAAAGATGGTCATAGATGGAATCCGGTACACACACGACCTGATAATTCATAAGAATGCAATACAAGTCGATTGGTGGAGAAGGCGGTCTCACCATTTAATTCTTGCAGATATTCCCAGCCTGCAAATTGAAAAACCGGAAGTACTCATTGTCGGTACGGGTAAATTTGGGTTGATAAAGGTTGATGATGAAGTAATTGAATACTGTAATCAAAACACTATTGAGCTCATCATTAAAGATACTGCAAATGCTGTTGATGCCTTTAATGATTTGCAAAGTTCCAGAAAACACATCATTGCTGCGTTTCATTTGACGTGTTAATCCCTCACTAAAATGATTTTTTGCAATGGTGTAAAATCAGTATGGTCGTAAAAGGCTTGTGTTGAACAACCTATTTTTCTTTTCTCCTCACCCTTAAAAAAACTTCCCGAAAATAATTATTGACAGCCACAAATTTAATTCTCAAATAAGAGTTATGAACAGGATGAAAGTCAGAGTAAGAACCTCACAGCTTATGCAGCAGAGGCTGAAGCTCTCGCCACAGATGCTTATTACTGCTGAGCTTATCCAGAAGCCCATCCAGGAACTGGAAATGGTGCTGAAAAAAGAACTCCGCATTAATCCTTTCCTGCAGGATCTTAGTTCGGATGAAGGGCAATACGATACTCCTGATGTCACAGATGAGATCGAGGAGTATCAAAATAACGATGATGACGGTGACCTTGCCGATCAAATACTGCAACTTAATAAGATCATCAATGATATTGGTGAAGTGACCAATGATCAGTTCGGGTATGAACGTCAGGACAAATCGCGCTCCTCCTCTCCCGAGAATAATGAATACGAAACATCAAAAGAAAACATCTTGGATCACTTCACCCAGCAGGTGAGAGAATTACCGCTTAGCCCAAATGAATATGACTTTGCAGATACGATTCTCAATAACCTCGATGTGAACGGCTACCTCGACACACCTTTTGCGGAATTGTACCAATCGTTTGGACTTAAAGAATCACGGGCAGAGCAGATCCATCGCATGATAATGAATATCTATCCTCGCGGAATAGGTGCGCGGAACCTTTCGGAATGTCTGCTTGCACAGCTCGACGAAGAAGCTGCAAACCACCCGATCATCACATCCATCATAGATGAAGACCTCGATGTTTTGCAGAATCATAAACTTGATACGCTGACAAAGAAATACAATATTACTCTCGACGAGCTGGTCGCCATCAAAAATATCATCAGTCACCTCGACCCGAAACCCGGCAGCCGGCTGACGAATGGAACTTTATCATATATTAAGCCGGATATCATCGTTAAAGAGATCGATGGCGATCTCGAGATCATTGTAAACGATACGTATATTCCGGAGATAACGGTCAATAAAGAGTACGCACAGCAGATACTTGCGCAGAGCTCAGACAAAAAAAATGCAATAAAATATGTGAGATCAAAACTTCTTGCTGCTGAGAACTTTGTGAAGGCATTATGGATGAGGCGGGAGACACTTCTTAAGATAACTGATGAGCTTATTCATCAGCAGTCAGCCTTCTTTCGGGAAGGAAAAAAGGAGCTTCAGCCGATGACCTATGAGGATGTGGCAAAAAAGATCAAGCGGGATGTATCAACGATATGCAGAGTTGTGAATAATTATTATATCGAAACACCACTGGGCGTGTACCTCATGAAATGGTTTTTCACTAGCAAGGTGGGAGATCTCTCATCTCAGCTTATCAAAAAAGAAATTCAGAAAATCGTCGATGCAGAGGACAAGAAAAAGCCTCTCAGCGATCAGAAAATAGTGAATATTTTAAACGAACGGGAAATCGACATATCACTTCGGGCAGTTACAAAATACAGAAATCAAATAGGCATTGCTGCCAGTAGACTGCGAAAAGAACATCTATAAATTGACGCGCAGTGCTTCCCAATATTTCTAAACCGGCACATGAAACCTTTTGAAATCTTAGCTTCCGGTGTATTCCCAAATACTAAACTGAATATCCTCCACACGAAAAGAACTCTTTCCTACGATAAAAAAATATCTGCGCTCATAGAAAAGCATTGGAAACAAGAACTAAAAGAAGCTCAAAAGAAAAATAAACTTCTTTTCAATGGTCCCATTTACCGTCTTGAAAATTACGAAATTAAAGATGACCAACTCAATGTATATGTATCTGAAACTAATTTTAAAGAGCTGATGGGGACGAACTTTTATCATCCGGAGCTTGCTGATGAATATGGTAAATCCTCTCTATCTAATGCAATTGCTTTGTGTACATTATTGGAAACTGATGATGAAAATTTTGTTTTTGTGAAACGGAGCTCAAATGTTTATTTCGGGGAAGGATTGTGGCATCTTTTTGCAGGTCAGTTCTCGATTGAAAAGAAAGAGAACCATACACTGTCAGTATTTGAAGTTTTATATAAGGAATTGTTCGAGGAAGGTGCTCTAACAAAAGATAATATTGCACATTGCGTATGTCTTGGCTTAATACGTGATTCAATTTACTTCAAACCGGAATTAGTTTTTTACACGAAAACATCTTTGTCGGCAAAAGAAGTTTCCGAGAAAATCTGTACTGCTCCTGACGGATATGAACATGAAGAAGTGACAATCGTCCAAAAGAGTGAGCTCGATAATTTTATGAGTACAGAAAACTTCACAAGTATTGCTCGGGGAAATTATTTTTTGTACAAAAGAGAGCTGAAATGACGAACAAAGAACTATTTCTCGATGACAAGAAGATCGACTATAAGGATATGCCGCTTGCAGAGCGCGTGCGCCCACAAAAATTGGACGAAT
>JAGHCS010000078.1 GCA_021160355.1 Candidatus Cloacimonadota bacterium | reverse complement strand
GCGGGCATTCAGAATTTAGATGGAATTACATTAGGGGCGAATCATGGATTAACACAGAATTCCGATACCGAAATAATGGAAGTCATCGTATATAACGCAGACATTTCCGACCGTGACCGTGATGTATTAACAGGTTATTTAGCTAAAAAATGGAAAATACCAGCCACAACCGATTTTAAAGGGTATATAATAAGACATACAGAAGCACCAACCATTAACGGAGCAATTGGAACAAGTATAGAAAATACAACTACTGTGGATTGTGGTGTTGAAAAACTGTGGCATTCCAAGTTTGAAACAACAGATGCAGGAACGATATCTTACGGACATATTTATATTGACGATGGGAATAATGCAAAAATGTGTATTTCAATTCATAGTTCTGATGGAACTTGTATTGGTTCCGGAGAATCTGCTGATATAGGAGATAATACAGCTGAATGGATTAATATTGAATTAAACAGCCCAGTGGATATTACAGCTTCAACTAATTATTATTTAGGTTTTCAAGTAGATGCAGAAATATATATCAAACGGCATTATATAGAAGGAGTAACAGGTTATCGTTATTCCGACAATTCATATACATATAATTGTGGGGGAAATGTAAATGCAGAAGAAAGCACAGGAACAGGGAGTGAAAGAGAAATAGTAATATTATTCAATAACACGGCGGGCGATCCTGAATAAAAGCGGAAGTTTGAGAATTTGAAAGTTTATAAAATAAAATGGCAAATACACCTGTCACACATGATCAAATGATTAGACAATGACAAAAGAAATAGATATTATAAACTACATGGATTCCAAAGTAAAGGAAATCGTAGACAGCCAACGTATGTGGAAACGTTGGGCAATTACTTCAATAATAATGATTGCACTGGCTTTGATTACATCTGGATTCATGAACGTTCGTGCAATTAGTAATCTGGAAACAAAGACTGAGATACTTTGGAAGGAATACGTGCCAGGGGATCTTTTTTTAGCCGTCGTTCATTCGTTTGATTTGCAGAATCGTTATACACTAAGTTTGTTAAATGGGAATAAAGAAGAGGCGGAGAAAGCATATAGAGAGTTCATTGAATTTCGAGACAAAATATATGAACAACATTTCAGAACCAGAGGGCTCACTCCAACAGAGGGGCGAGTTCTCACAAAACGATAGAATTGATTTGATTGAATTATTCACATTAATATTTAAGAAGATATGAATTGTCTAAAGTGTGGTCAACTATTAGATACAGGGTTAAAATGCTGGGGTTGTGGAACTCAATATGAACTTATTGAGGAATCAAATACATCTGAATTTATAAATTATCCTATTGCTTTACCGTCAACTGCAGATGATTATTATCCAAAAAAAGAAGATATTGAATGGGAATATTAACTAAAATTAAATGATATGAAATTTTCACATAGAAGTTACATGAGTCCAACACCAAGAAATTTGAGAAAGTTTGGTGATGGATTATTAGCAGTTTCCGCAACCATAACAGGGGCTGCAATAGCAGGAGGAAATGATGTATTAGCTTATATTGCTCTGGGTTTTGGAGTGATAGGTAAATTTTTAACTAACTTTTTTGCAGAGTAGCGATGTATATAAACGAACGACAACAGATGTTTCTTAAGGCAATGTCTTTTTATGGATTAAAAGAGATACCGGGGGAAATAAATAATCCTCAGATATTGAAATTCTTTACTGAGGTAGGTCATCGTTGGGTAACTACAGATGAAACATCCTGGTGTGGTGTATTTATTGATTGGTTGGCTATGAAGGTTGGTTTAGAAAGGTCTGGTAAACTTAATGCAAGATCATGGCTTGAAATAGGAGAATCAATTGAGAAACCTGTAATAGGAGAAGATATTGTTATATTTTGGAGAGTGAAAAAAGATGATTGGAGAGGACATGTTGGTCTTTATTCAGGAGAAGATGATGATCATATATTTACTCTTGGTGGTAATCAAAGTAATATGGTATGTATAAAGCCTTATAAGAAGTATCAATTACTTGGATATAGAAGATTAGGTATATTAAGAGAAGGTGGCCCTAAACGAAGTTAAATAGGTTTATATGGATTGTTTGGATGGATTATTAGAGTTATTTAAATTTGAAGTCGCACATGATGAGATAATTTTTATGTGGGGAATAACTGATAAGGAACAAAATTTAACTGTAGAATATTTTGACATAGAAGGAGATGCTGAAAATATAAAATATAAAATAGAATAATTATGAAAACAATATTTTCGAAGTTTAAAATCTTGATTGATTTTGTTTCTAAAAATTTGGAGAGAGTAAAGACTATAGGTTCTATTCTATTACTTGTTTTGTTTTTACTGAGTTTAGGTGGTAACGGTTGTCAAAGGAATAAGGCAGTTCAGTTAGCTAAACGGTTTGTAGAATTGGATTTTAAAAATCTTCTTTTACAAAAGGATTTATCAATATCTGATAGTATTAATATTGTAAATAGGTTTGAGATTGATAGTCTTGGTAAAGAAGTTATCTTTTGGAAGAACAAAGCAATAGTATTAGAAGACAGCGAGAGTACTATTAGACACGATTTACAAGCCTTAAAGGATAGTCTGCTAAATATCCCTTCGGATACTAGTTACGCGTTTCTACAAAGAGCATATCCCTATCCAGGTGAATATAAATATCCCTTTAATGAACCGCAAGTTAAAAATATACATTTGGATTATTTGGAGAATAATGAATTATGGTTATTGAATGAGAATCTTATGAGCCAGGTAGATAATTGTAAGTCTATTCTTGCGATTCAAGATGAAATTGTTCTTAAACAAAGTTCGGAAGCAATAAGTTTCTCTAAACAGAAAAGTACATACAAGGAAATTATTAAAAATAATGAAGAAGAAAAAGAGTTGTTGAGAGATCAGAGAGATAATGCAGAAGGTAAAACAACTATATGGAAAGTTTTAACTGGAATAGCTACGGTAGTAGCTCTTGTAATAGCGTTATAAATGAAAAATCTATTAATAAATCATGAGTATATACCTCATTGGGAGTCGGTGACAACCGGTTTGCCTTTATGTTTTCAGGAAGTATCAATCTCATCAACTGTAGAGGTTAATTATACGAAATGCGATTTATATGATTTGATGAATAGAACTATTATTTATTTCGATTAGGAGTTAATGTAAAACTAAGAAGATGACTTTAAATGAAATAGTAATATGAAGATATCAGGAATATATCAGATTCAAAGCAAAATGAAATCTTATAAGATTTACATAGGTAGTGCTGTAGATATAAGTAAAAGGTGGAGAGATCACTTAAATTTGTTGAGAAAGGATATACATCCAAATAGTAAACTTCAAAGGCATTACAATAAATATCATGAGTCAGATTTACAATTTTCTGTTTTACTTGGATGTGAAAGAAAAGAGTTAATTAGCAAGGAGCAATTTTTTATTGACTCATATAATCCCTGGTTTAATAATCGCAGACTTGCTAATAGTAATTTAGGATTGAAGATGTCAGAGGAGACAAAAAGAAAAATGAGTATTGCTATGTTTAAGAGATTTGCAAAGCATCCTCATTCTGAAGAAACAAGGGAGAAAATGAGAAGAGGAGTTGCGAATAGGCCTCCCATATCAAATGAGACAAGAGAAAAAATGTCGGAAGCAAAAAAAGTTCCTGTGGTGCAATTAAATATGGATGGAGATTTTATTAGAGACTGGGATTCTCCTGTCGATGTTCAAAGATCGATATCTATTGATAAGGGAAATATACTTAATAATTTATCAGGTAAGCGGCCAAGTGCCGGTGGATATAAATGGAAATATAAAAAAGAATATTATGACGTTGCGTGAAATTGTATACCAACTTAGACTTGATATTAGAAAACAAGAATTGTTTGATGATGATGAGTTAAGTAATCGCATGATAAAAAAATGGGTTCATGACCAAAGAGCATTATGGATTCGTAATGAGATAAATAAAAATCATACAATAGATGATCAGATTATTCAACCGGTATGTATGGAGTTAGAGGTAGCAGACAGGAGTGAATGTCCAAGTAAGATAACAGGTGTAAGTGTACTTAAAAGTAAGCTTGAGTTACCTAAAACAATCGAGTTACATTATACTGATGGGATAATTAAGGTAGGATCAGTTGATAAGTTAGCATATGATTATTCGTATGTTCATCTTGAAAGGGCAAAGTTTGCTGGTAATGGATTATTTAATTCAAAGATAATCACGGTATTTCGTTATAATAATTATATATATCTTGTATCTAAGAGAGTAAAGAACTTTGCGAGGTATGTAAGGTTTATTATGGTATATGGATTATTTGAGGATCCAACAACACTTGCAGCATTTACTCATGTTACAGGTGAGGCTTGTTATAGTGATGATGATGATTATCCATTGAATTCATGGATGTGGAATTATATGAGGACGGAAATATTAAAACTTAACTTACCTTTGATAGTTGAAGGAGTAACTGATAAGGTAAATGACGCGAATGAAAACGTAACCAAAGATGCATAGTCAGGGACACGGAACAACAGGATTTACATCTTATGATCTTTACTTGAATTACAAGAAGAGGTTTAAAGGGCATGACAAGAAGAGTGAAGCTAATGTCCCTTACATAACGTATTCAACTATAATAAAAGATTTTAATACAAGTTTATCAAAAGCAATAATGTTACATTCTTTTGAATTTGTAATGCCTTATCGGCTTGGGAAAGTAAGAATAAGAAGAATTGAAAATAAGTTGAGACTTAATGAAAAAGGAGAAATTGATACTACTAGATTAGCACCTAATTGGAATGAATGCTGGAAACTTTGGTTTAGACTTTACCCGGGAAAAACAAGAGAGGAGATTACAAAGATACGAGGGAAAAAGATGGTTTATCATTTGAATAAACATACAGATGGTAATAGTTTTACATTATTTTGGAGTAAAATAGGGAACAATATAATACATAACCGGATTTATTCACTTATATTTACTTATACTAATAGGAGATTTTTAGCACAGGTAATAGAGTCAGAAGGTCCAAAAACGACATTTTATGAGTAGTGAAATAGAAATGACAAGTACGCCAAAGGAGAAGCAAAGCTTTTCGTTTAGCAAAGAAAATGATGGAGTAACAAAAACTGTTCGTGGTGAAGAGGTTGAGAACGGATGGGTGATTACTATATCAAAGGAATGGTATACAAATAGAGATAATGATGATAGTAAAGATTGGCATAGCGAAACCAAAAAATTTGTTACTACAAAAGACCCGAGAGAATCTACAAAAGAGAAAGAAACAGATAATATTTCTGCAATAGGAAGTTTAATAAATGATATTGCAGGAGATAACGGAATGTTAATAGTATAATTATGGCACTAAAGTATGTTTCAATAGAAAGAGTACTTGAAGACGTATATCGTAATGAAGGTTATACTTATGAATTGGACTGGAATGATGCGATAGAGTGGACAGGAAGAGCTTTAAAGTTAATTGGGGCTCCAAGTATATATATTGATAAAGTCACGGGAGAATCGCTTATAACCCCTAACGTGGCGATAGAAACATACAGGGGTGAGTTGCCGGTAGATTATGTAGAGATGTTACCTGGTGGAGTAAGAGATGCTGATACAAAAGAAGTATATACGTATTCAACTGATAAATTTATTACTCAACCAGCATTAACAGGAGATGCTTCACATTATACTACATCACTAAAACAATATTCTCTTAACGATAATTATATATTTACTGACGTTGAAGATACAACACTGGAGTTAGCTTATAAGGCTATTAAGATAGATGAGAGAGGATTCCCAATGATACCTGATCTTGAAAGAGTAATCAAGGCTGTAGCAGCAAAAATTGTTTACAGGGTAGATCATATACTTTGGAGAAGAAATAAAATATCTGAGAGAGTATATAAAGATTCAGAAACAGAATGGTTATGGTATGTTGGTAGTGCGAATACTGCACTGAGAATGATGAGTGTTGATAAACGTGATTCATGGACAAAAGCCGCAACAAGACTGTTACCAATGATACATGATCATAGTACATCTTTTGCATCAGCAGGTGTAAGAGAAGATTTGAATATAGGAAGTGGTAAGTAATGCATTGTGAATAACTTTTAAATTGTAATTAATGCCAAAAATGTTTAATACATATAATGAAGGGATGGATCGTGACACATCCTTTTCACATTATAGTAATAAGCGTTATTATAATGCAAGAAATATGCGTCCTATTGATAGTAGTGATATGTCATTTAGTGAATTAAAAACTGTATTAGGTAATTCTGCAACAGGTATTGATTTTGGTTCAGGACAGAAGATGATTGGTTATGGTGCATTCAGGGATTATGGAATAGTAATTACAACAAATTGTACTACTGAAAATCCCGGTGGTGTGAATCCTGATGTTACTGCTAATTCAGCAAGTACAGGAACAATGTGGAAGGTTAATTTTTCTGCCGGTACAAAAACCTCTGTTTATGCTTCTATCCCAAATGTTACTACTAAACATCCAATTAATTATGAGGTGTATTGTTATTATGATAATGAGGACAGGCAAAAAGTTTATTGGGCAGATCATTTTAATTTACTTCGTCATATAAATATCGAAGACCCACCATCATCTGCTGATAAATTAGATATAGTAGCTGATATTGAATTGTCACAAGCATATCTTAAAGCTATTGGCTCAGGTAATCTTGATGTAGGGGTAGTACAGTATGCTTATCAGTTATATGACCTTGGTGGTGGAGAAACAATATTCTCTCCAGCCTCTCCTTTATATACTATATCAGAGAGTAATGAGTTTGCAGCTAATACAAAAGAATATAAAGGATCTGCAAAACTCGATAGTAACGGTAACTTAACTAATTCGGGTAAATCTTTTAATGTCCAGATAGATAATATTGATACTAGTTTTGATAAGATAAAAGTAGTATCCATTCATTATAGTACAGTTGATTCTACTCCTACGATAAATGTAGTTAGTATACTTGATGTTACCAGCTCGGTTAATGTATGGGATTCAGGATCATATCAGTTAGGTACGATGTCACTTGAAGAGTTCAGGACACTTGGTGGTAATCTTATAATACCAAAGACCTTATCGGTAAAAGACAATATATTATTCGCAGGGAATATTAAACAGAAATACTTTGATGTAGATTTTGATGCAAGAGCATATAGGTTTCGTACTAATGGTAGTACAATGGCTCAAATATGGAATAATGGTACAGAGCTTGATACAATTACCAAAAGCGGTTCATGGCCAACTGCAGAATTTAAAATAGGTACTTCCTTTATTCCGGCATCACACAATTGTGTTAATCCTTATAATTATGATCCTGTTACTGGTGTCAGTTATCCTTCTGCTCCTTATGATACTACACATTGGGCAAGATTCATTTTTCAATCAGACGGTACAACAATAGGAGGTGAAGGACCAAATGTGAAATACGAAATACGAAGAGTGCATTCATTTACTACTAATTATGCATCATATGATGGAGAATTTTCGGTTGATAAAGCCACTTCTGTAGACCATGATGATGTAGATAGTAGACCAAATCCTACGACTTCATTCGGAGATCAGTGTAATCCATATATGAAAAGAATGATTGGTTATAAACGTAATGAGATATACAGGTTTGGTATAGTGTTCTTTAATAATAAAGGACAACAGTCATTTGTTAAATGGATTGGTGATATTAAAATGCCTACTAATTCACAACTCCAATTTGCTGATGGTATTACATCTACTTCTACATTTACTCTGTTTTATGATTTATGCATTGATTTTTATGTAGAGAATCGACCTAGTGATGCTGTTGGTTATCGTATAGTTAGAGTGAAACGCGAAGAAAAAGATAAGACAATAGTTGCTTCAGGAATAGTTAGTCATTCTGTGCTTAGTGGGGGAGTGCGTTATTCGCCGGCAATG